>NZ_DAIUJO010000017.1:4847-45478 GCF_036848755.1 Sinomonas sp.
TGTGGGCAATCTCGTGCTCATAGGGGTCGCGTTGGCGATCGTGATCGCGGGCGGCATCGCTTTCGCGTCCCTCGGGTGGGACCCGCGTGAGCCCCCGGCCGACGCAGGCCAGCCCAGGGGATCGGCGTCGTCGTCCGCTGGCGCCGCGACCGGTAGCCCGGGCTCTCCGCTGGCGCCCCCGCCCGGGGAACAAGAGCCGCCGGAGGGCGCGCCGTCGACCGCACCGCTGGGCGCCGTGCCGCCGGGAGGCGCGTCGTCGAACGGCGTGCCGCCGGAAGGCGCGTTGCCGGGCGCCGTGCCGCCGGCCCCACCGGTCGAGGAGCTTTGGCCCGCCACCATGGTGCTGACTGCTTCCCCCGCACCACCTCGAGCCCCCGGGACCGTTGCGTCCGCGAGCCCGACGGCGGCGCCCACGGCGAGCCCGACCGCGAGCCCGTCCGCGAGCCCGTCCGCGACGGCGGCGCCCACCGCGAGCCCGACGGCGACCTTCCCCTACACGCTCGCGGGGACGTTGTCCCGCGCGTCGGGACTCCCGAGCACAGACACGGTCCAGCTCAGGGCGAATCCTGCAAGGAAGCCGTCCCAGCCCACGGAAGCGGTCGTGACGCTCCGCTACAGTTCACTCGTCCAGCCCGCCTGGTCGACCCCGTGGACGTGCGCGCCAGTCCTTGACTCGGCCGTCCCGTCCACGACGCTCACCTGTACGACCCCGTTCGCCGGCGGACCGCAGATCCCGCCGCTGACCCTGGACTGGGGAACGGCGACCCCACCGAGCCTGAGCGGTGACGCCGTTCTCGAGCAGCTCCTGACCACCACGGTGGTCTCGAACGTCCAGGCGTTCTAGGGGCCGGGCAGGCTCATCTTCCGCATGATGAGACGATTTGATCGTCCCATGGAGTGGACTCCTAAGGTTAACGGGTTGTTCTGGCCGGTCGGGCTCATGGTCCCGCGGCTGCCACCACCCGAGCCTCAGGAAGATGATGCAGATCCTTCGCACCAAGCCCATCGAGCAGACGCTCGCCGATTCCAACGAGCCCGGCAGGCGGCTCAAGCGGTCCCTGAGCACGTGGGACCTCATGATCATGGGCATCGCGGTTGCTGTCGGCGCCGGCATCTTCTCGGTCGGGGCGAAGGCAGCAGCCAGCTTCGCCGGGCCGGCCGTGACGGTCTCCTTCGCGATCGCCGCCGTCGCGTGCGCGCTCGCGATCATGTGCTACGCCGAATTCGCGACCGCCATCCCCGTGGCCGGCTCCGCCTACGTCTTCACCTACGCCACGATGGGCGAGCTCCTCGCCTGGATCATCGGCTGGAACCTCATCCTCGAGCTCTTCACCGCAGGCGCCGTCGTGGCCAAATACTGGGGCCTCTACCTGAGCAAGGTGTTCGCACTCGTGGGCCTCGACGTCCCGGCGAGCATCCAGCTCGGCCCGGTCGAGCTCGTGTGGGGGCCGTTCCTCATCGTCGCCATCTTCACCGCCCTGCTCGTGCTCGGCACGAAGCTCTCCGCACGGGTGGCGAACTTCTTCACGATCGTGAAGATCGCCGTCGTCCTCTTCGTCATCGTCGTCGGTTTCATGTACGTCAAGGCGCAGAACTACACCCCCTTCGTCCCCGCGGCGGTGCCCTCGCACGCCTCCGGCAGTACCGCGGTCCTCCAGCAGTCCCTCTTCGCGTTCGCGACCGGCTCGGCCCCGGCCCAGTACGGCCTCTTCGGTGTGTTCGGGGGCGCGGCCCTCGTGTTCTTCGCGTTCATCGGGTTCGACGTGGTGGCGACGAGCGCCGAAGAGGTCAAGGATCCGCAGAAGACGCTGCCGCGGGGGATCTTCGCGGGCCTCGGTGCCGTGACGCTGCTGTACATCCTGGTCTCGCTCGCCCTGACGGGCATGGTCCCCTACACGACCCTCGCGGCCGCAGACCAGCCCACCCTCACGACGGCGTTCGAGGCGGTCGGCAACACCGCCGCCGCCAAGGTCATTGCGTTCGGCTCGCTCGTGGGTCTCACCACGGTCATCATGGTGCTGCTCATGGGCTTCGCCCGCGTTGTCCTCGCGATGAGCCGCGACGGCCTCCTGCCCCGCGCGCTCTCGGTCACCTCGGAGAAGCGGTCGACGCCGGCGCGCCTCCAGATCCTGTGCGGCGCCCTCGTCGCGCTGGTTGCGGGCCTCACCCAGGTCGACGTCCTGGAAGAGATGATCAACATCGGCACGCTCTCGGCGTTCGTCGTCGTGAGCCTCGGCATCATCGTCCTGCGCCGGCGCCGTCCCGACCTCAAGCCGTCGTTCCGGGTTCCGTTCGGCAAGGTCATCCCGATCGTCTCGGCCGTGCTGTGCCTCTACCTCATGACGAACCTCGCGGTGGAGACCTGGGTCTACTGGGCGGGCTGGCTCGTGGTGGGGCTCGTCATCTACTTCTCCTACGGCCAGCGCCATTCGCGGCTCAACGCACGGTTCGCGGCGGCGCGCGAGGCCGTGGTGCCTGCTGTCGCCGAACGTGTCCCGAGCCGGGAATCCTGAGAAGGCCGCTGTAGGATCGTCGGGAGGGGACACACAGTCGGCAGATCCGATCACACGTTTGTGACCGGTAGCAAGGAATGGTTTATGGCAAGACCGCCGCGTCCAGAGCGGAAGACGGAGCTGCTTGAGCAGATTCTCGAATTCCTGCTGGACAAGACGCTTGCGGACCTGACCTTCCGGAGTCTCGCGGACGGACTCGGCATCAGCAGCTACGTGCTCGTCTACCACTTCGGCAACCGCGAGCAGCTCGTCTCCGAGATCATCCGGGGCATCGAGTCCCGCTTCGACCGGCAGCACCCGGGAGCGGAGCACCTCGGCCTCACCGAGCTCGTCCTCTGGGCCCGGGCAACGTTCGCCGAATCGCTCGAGTACCGCGGGCGGCAGCTCCAGCGGCTGGAGTTCGAGGCCGCCGTCCAGGACGTGGTGGCCGAGCACGCTCGGGGGAACTCCGTTGCGGGATACAGGCGATGGTGCGACTTCCTCGCGTCCTGGCTCGAGGGTGAGGGCTTCTCGCCCGCGGAGGCCGCCGTTCGCGGGCGCACCTTCGTCGCCTCGGTCATGGGCATCCTGTACGACTACGTCATCTGCGGCGACCGCGAGGCGGTCAGCGCCTCGTTCGAGATGCTCGTCGACGCGTTCGTCCGTCAGCTCGAGGCCACGCGCCCGTCCCTCGAGGGACGCGCCTAACCCCCCCGCCTAACCCCCCCGCCTAACCCCCTCGCCTAACCCCCTTGCGCCGTCACCTCCGCACGGGCCAACGGGTTGCGCCGTCCCCTCCGCAGGGTCGGACCCTGCGGAGGTGACGGCGCAACGAGGGCTTGGCTACTTGCCGAGCTCCGCCCGGAGCTTCGCGCCGAGCTCTGCATCGACGTTCGTCCAGTACTGGATCGCGCGCTCCTTGATGTCGGCGCGCTTCACGCCGCCCACCGCGCCAGCGATCGTCTCGAGGAAGCGGGCGCGCTCAGCGTCGTTGAACACCTCGCGGTAGAGGATGCCCGGCTGTACGAAATCCCCGTCCTCGGCGTGGAGGGAATGCGCGGCGAGGGTCAGCTCGCCGTCGTTCTCCCACCCGCCGCCCGGGTTGGCGGGCTCGACGGCGGCGGGGCCACCGAGCGAGTTCGGCGCGTACACCGGGGTTTCGGGCGAGTTGTAGTAGTAGCGCGCGGCGCCGTCCGTGCTGTAGTTGCGCACCTCGCTCTTCGGCGCGTTGACCGGCAGCTGGGCGTGGTTGGTGCCCACGCGGTAGCGGTGCGCGTCCGCGTACGAGAAGATGCGCGCCTGCAGCATCTTGTCCGGCGAAGCCGCGATGCCCGGCACGAAGTTCGACGGCGCGAAGGCGGCCTGCTCGATCTGGGCGAAGTAGTTCTCCGGGTTGCGGTTCAGCGTCATCGTGCCCACCTTGACGAGGGGGTAGTCCTTCTTGGACCACGTCTTCGTCAGGTCGAACGGGTTGTACCGGTAGGTCTTGGCCTCCTCGTACGGCATGACCTGCACGAAGAGGTCCCAGCTCGGGAAGTTGCCCTCTTCGATGTTCTCGTAGAGGTCCTGGATGTAGTAGTCCGCGTTCTCGCCGGCAAGGCGCTCGGCCTCTTCCCCGGTGAGGCTCTCGACGCCCTGATGGGAGTGGAAGTGGTACTTGACCCAGAACCGCTCGCCCTCGGCGTTGATCCACTGGTACGTGTGCGAGCCGTAGCCCTGCATGTGGCGCCACGTCTTCGGGAGGCCGCGGTCGCCCATGAGCCAGGTGACCTGGTGGGCGGACTCGGGGGAGAGGGTCCAGAAGTCCCACTGCATGTCAGCGTCGCGGAGGTGGCTGCCCGGGAGGCGCTTCTGGGAGTGGATGAAGTCGGGGAACTTGATCCCGTCGCGGATGAAGAAGACGGGGGTGTTGTTGCCGACGAGGTCGTAGTTGCCCTCGCTCGTGTAGAACTTGACGGCGAAGCCGCGCGGGTCGCGCCACGTGTCGGGCGAGCCGCTCTCGCCGGCGACCGAGGAGAAGCGAATGAGCATCTCGGTCTCGACGCCCGGCTGGAAGAGCGCGGCCTTCGTGTACTGGGAGACGTCCTCCGTGGTCTTGAAGACGCCGAACGCGCCGCCGCCCTTCGCGTGGACGACGCGCTCCGGGACGCGCTCGCGGTTGAACTGGGCGAGCTTCTCGACCAGGTAGTGATCCGTGAGGATGATCGCGCCATCGGGGCCAAGCGACTGTGCATGGGCGTCCGAGGTGACCGGCGCGCCGGACTGGGTCGTCGAGTAGTTGACCGTCATGACTCTCCTTCTGTTTTCTGCGCTTGCGCGCAGCTTGGGTTTACGTGGAGGGGAGGGTTTGTGGGGGCCCGGACGGGACGTGCTGCTTCGCAGCGCAGTCCGAGCAGATGCCGACGTAGGTGACGTCGGCGATCATGATCGTCATTCCATGGGTGTCGCTCGGCGTGAGGCACGGCGCGTGGCCGACTGCGCACTCGACGTCCTCGACGCGTCCGCAGACGGAGCAGATGGCGTGGTGGTGGTTGTCGCCGACGCGGGTCTCGTAGAGCGCGGGGGAGTGCGGGGGCTCGAAGCGGCGCAGCATGCCGAGGTCCGTGAGGTCCCCGAGGACGACGTAGACGGACTGCGGCGTGAGCTCGGGAAGCTCCTCGCGGGCCATCGCGAGGATCGCGTCGGCCGACGAATGCGGGTGGCGCTCGACGGCGTCGAGCACCGCGAGGCGCTGACGCGTGACGCGCCGACCGTGCTGCCGGAGGGCCGACGACCAGGCTGGCGCAGAGGGTCGACGCCCCGTGCCACGCGTGCTTTCCATGGACCCATTGAACCACTTATTTTGAGGAAGTCACAATAAGGTGAGCCTCACCTGAGCTTGACAGGAGGCGGCCCGAGTGTGACAGCTTCTGCACAGGAGCCGTGGTTACGCTGGCGGCAATGGGACCTCGAGTTCCCTCCGTGGAAGGAGCATCCGTGGACACAGCGATGGGCACGACGGCGGCGCCCCGTGAAGCGCTCGCCGTCGCGGGCGGCGTCGTGCTCGACTGGGGCTACGCGCTCTGGCGGCAGGTCGCCTCCTTCGCCCAGGGGCGCGTCACGACGACGACCGTCCACCCGCCCGAGGGAACGCCCGGCGGCGCGTCTGCGCGGAAGGACAAGGCCGAGGTCGTCCTGATCCCCGGGATCTACGAGCCTGCGGGCTTCATGGACCCCCTCCGCCGCAGGCTTCAGGAACGCGGTCACCGCGTCGTCGTGCTTCCGGAGCTCGGTTACAACCGCCGGACCATTCCGGAGACTGCCGACGTCGCTGCTGCTCGGCTCCGGGAGCTCAGGGTGAAGGATGCCGTCGTGATCGCCCACAGCAAGGGCGGCCTCGTGGGGAAGCTGCTCATGACGGCCTATGCACAGGACGGCCTCGTGGTCAGGATGCTCGCCGTTGGCACGCCGTTCGAGGGGGCGCGCTATTCGAGGTATGCGCCGACCCGGCCTCTCCGCTCGTTCTACCCGGGCCACCCGGTGCTGGGCTCGCTCGCGAAGAACCTCGAGGTAAACGCCCGCATCGTCTCGGTCGGGGCGCGCGTAGACCCCCTCGTCGGCCGCTCGACGCGGCTGGAGGGCGGCAGCAACATCGTGCTACCGGTCACCGGCCACTTCCGGATCCTCGCGAGCCGCGAGCTCATGGCCGTGGTCGACGACTTTCTCCGGAACGAAGTTGGCGGTTCCGGGGAGCAAGCGGGCGGAGTCATTCGTTGAAGGTGCAGGAGGTTACTGTGCACAACCATCACAACGGGCTCAAGACTGCCGTCCTGTTCGGCGTCCTGTGGGCCGTGCTTCTCGGTATCGGGGGGCTCATCGGTGCAGGCACCCGCAGTGCCGCGCCGATTTGGCTGTTCGCGGCGATTGGCGTCGCCGCGACCGCATACAGCTACTGGAACAGCGACAAGATCGCGCTCCGCTCGATGCAGGCCTATCCGGTCAGCGAAGCCGAGGCTCCGGGGCTGTACCAGATTGTCCGCGAGCTCTCGCAGCGGGCCAGTCAGCCCATGCCGCGGATCTACATCTCACCCACGCCGGCGCCCAACGCCTTCGCGACCGGACGCAATCCCCAGCACGCGGCCGTCTGCTGCACGGAGGGCATCCTCCAGATGCTCGACGCGCGCGAGCTGCGCGGCGTGCTCGGCCACGAGCTCATGCACGTCTACAACCGAGACATCCTCACGTCGTCGGTGGCAGCCGCAGTGGCCGGCGTCATCACCTCGATCGCGCAGTTTGCGATGTTCTTCGGCGGCGGCGACAGCCGGAACCGCAACGCGAACCCGTTCGCCCTCCTCGCTCTGGCGCTCCTCGCGCCGTTCGCGGCCACGATGATCCAGCTTGCGATCTCGCGCACGCGCGAGTACGACGCCGACGAGGACGGCTCGCGCCTCACGGGCGATCCGCTCGGGCTCGCGTCCGCACTCAACAAGATCGAGGGCGGCGTGCGGCAGTACCCGCTTCCGCAGGACCAGTCCCTCGTCAACACGTCCCACCTCATGATCGCGAACCCGTTCAAGCGCAGCGGCGGCGTGGCCAACATGTTCTCGACCCACCCCCCGATGAAGGACCGCATCAACCGCCTCGAGGTCATGGCGGGCCGGCTCGAGCGCTGACTCCCGCTTGCGCCGTCAGCTCCGCAGGGTGCCCACCCTGCGGAGCTGACGGCGCAACGCTTTTGGGCGGTTAGGCTGTCCCGGTGGGAAGTCTGCTGGCCGATGTGACACCTCTGAGGGAGAGTCTCGACTTCCGCCGCATGTGGACCGGTCAGCTCCTGAGCATCCTCGGAAGCCAGCTGACCCTCACGGCGGTCAGCCTTCAGGTCTACGACCTCACGCGATCGAGTTTCGACGTCGGCGTGCTCGGGCTTGTCGCGCTCGTTCCGCTCATCGCCGCGGGACTCTACGGCGGCTCGATCGTGGACGCCCACGATCGGCGCATCGTTGCGATCGCCTCCTCCGCGCTCCTCTGGGGCACCAGTGCCCTCATTGCCCTGCAGGCATGGCTCCACGTCGGGAGCGTCGCACTCATCTACGTGCTCGTCGCGCTCCAGGCCCTCGGCTCCGGCATCAACATGCCCGCGAGGAGCAGCATCATCGCGCGGCTCATCCGGCCCGAGCTGCTCGTCGCGGCCAACTCCCTCAACATGATCACGTTCGGCCTCGGCGGGGCCATCGGGCCGCTCCTCGCCGGCGCGCTCGTCGCGAGCGTAGGGTACGGCTGGACCTACACGCTCGACGTGCTGAGCTTCACCGTGGCCATGTGGGCTCTGTTCAGACTCCCGTCGCTTCCGCCGGAGGGCGAGGTCCGACGGGCCGGTCTGAGGTCCGTGGCCGAGGGCTTCCAGTATCTCGGGACGCGGCCGAACATCCGCATGACCTTCGTGATCGACCTGTGCGCGATGGTCTTCGCGATGCCGCGCTCGCTCCTCCCCGCCGTAGCCGCCGTCTCCATCGGCGGCGGCGCGCCGACGGCCGGAGCCCTGCTCGGCGGCATCGCGGCAGGGACGTTCCTGGGCGGCCTGTTCTCCGGTCCCGTCGGGCGGCTGCGGTGGCAGGGGCGCGGCGTCCAGCTGGCCGTGGCCGGATGGGGAGCGAGCATCCTCGCTTTCGGCCTCGTGATTCTCGGTGCCGGACGCAGCTCGCCGGGCGGGCCCACCTGGTGGCTCGTGCCCGCGCTCCTGTGCATGGTGGCGGCCGGGGCCGCCGATTCGGTGAGCGCCTCCCTGCGATCGACCATCCTGCAGGCCGCCACTCCGGATTCCATGCGGGGGCGGCTCCAGGGCGTCTTCACCGTCGTCGTCGCCGGCGGCCCCCGCCTGGGCGACGTGTTCGCTGGCGGGATGGCGAGCTGGCTCGGGGAGGGGCTCGCCGTCGTCGTCGGGGCGCTCGTGTGCATCGCGCTCGTCGCGGGACTCCGCCTCGCCCAGCCGCGGTTCGCGCACTACGACGCCCTGGACCCGACGCCCTAGCCCGCCGGCAGCTGGGCTGTGAAGTCGACGACGGCGGCGGCGAGGACGTCGGGCGACGCGTCGTGAGTCTGGCCCTCGAGAGAGTCGAAGACCGAACCTGGAATTGCGTCTGCCGTCGCTCGCGCACCGTGCTGCAGCATATCGGGGCTCGCGCCGCCGGACAGGACGAGCGTCGGGACGCTGATCGACCCGAAGACGCCCGTAGGGATCGGGCCGCCGAGGGCGGCGTCGTCGTAGGCCAGCGTGGGAGCGAGACGCGCACCCTGGGGCCAGTAGGGAGATTGCCGCATTCCGGCGATTGCCTCGGCGGGCAGGCCGACCCGTTCCAGGAAGAGGGCGAACGCGCCGTCGTGGTCGTCCGCCTCGAGGCGCTCCCTGAGCGCGTCCGTGTAGGCCGCGGCTGCGGCGAGGCCCTGCTCGTCGGTCGGATAGGGCGGTTCCCACATGACGAGTGCGCGGACGGGCAGCTCCGCGGCGGCGCGCGCGGCGAGCGCCGCGCCCGACGAAAGGCCCAGGAGGATCGGGGCATGCTCGCCGACGTCGAGCAGCGCCGCGATGTCCTCGATTTCACGTTCGACGGCGAACGGCGGCGTGTCGGTGCTGTCGCCGCGGCCCCGGCGGTCGTAGTTGACGACGTCGAAGCGCTCGGCGAGCGCGTTGGCGAGGGCGGCGTCCGCCTGGCGGTCGCAGGACGCGCCCGCGACGAGGATGAGCGGTTCGCCGTCTCCGAGCCGATCGAAGGCGATGACAGTTCCGTCCTGCGAAGTCACGGTTTCCATGGGCTTCACGGTAGGACGCATCCCTGGGTTGAGGAAATGCTTGCGCGGGACGGTTCTCGATGAAAAGCTGCATCCGTTGTGTGGATTATTGCCGCTGGCAATGAACTTTGGGGGAACCATGCGGGTCAAGGGTGCTTCGTATTTGCTCGGTGTCGCTGCGGTGGGATTCGCGGTCGCGGTGACGGGGTGCGGTGGGACGGCGGCGTCGGGCGCCGGCGGAGTCACGTCACTCGACCCTTCGTCGGGCGTGACGTCGGCAGCGGCCTCGCCGAGCAGTTTCCCGTCCGTCGCCGTAACCGTCGCCGCGACGGTGACACCCACGACGCCGGAGGCTCCGCCGTCGTCCGCCCTGCCTTACGCCGGGGCCGCGCTGGGCGGGACCGAGGCGCCCGTAGGCGGGAGCGGCGGAATCCTCCCGGACCGCGCGGTGACTCCCGGCGGAACCAACCCCTCCGTCTCGCAGGGTGACATCGCCAGCACGATCTGCGTGACAGGCTGGACGACGACGGTGAGGCCGCCGTCGTCGTACACCTCTCAGCTCAAGCTGGACCAGCTGCGGGCGGGGTACGCGTACAACGGTGACCTCAATCCCGGCGACTACGAAGAAGACCACCTCATCCCGCTCGAACTCGGTGGCGCCCCCTCGGACGTGCACAACCTGTGGCCCGAGCCCTCGACGACGGCGACTGGCGGGTCGAAAGCCAAGGATGAGCTCGAGAACAGGCTGCACACGCTCGTCTGCTCGGGGCAGCTCGCGCTGGTCACCGCACAGCAGGCCATCGCGTCCAACTGGTGGGATGCCTACGAGACCTACATCGGCGCGCCGGCTCCGGCTCCCGTGGCGCCCGCTCCGGCTCCCGTCGCCCCCGCTCCGGCTCCCGTCGAACCGGCTCCCGTGGCTCCCGCGCCGGCTCCCGTCCCTCCAGCCGGGGCGACCGCCAAATGCAATGACGGCACCCTCTCGTACTCGGCCACCCACAGTGGGACCTGCTCGCATCACGGCGGCGTCGCGATCTGGTACAAATAGACCGCCCCGCCCCATGGACAGAACGGTCTGTCTACCTGTAGCGTCCCGTCCATGGTTGAGGTGCTGTCGGCTGACACCGTGCCCGGGCCGCTCCTCTCGGAAGCGGACAGGGAGACGCTGGGCGAGCAGGTGGTCGGAATCCTCCGGGACCTGCTGGAGGGTCCGGGGCTCTGCGAAGCCGCCAAGGCTCGGCTGCGGCGCCTTCTCGTGAAGCACCGAGGCCGGCCAGAGCGGGCACTCCTCGAACATCTGCGGGAGATGGGCGTCGAGCCGCCGGCTCTGTGAATCCTGATCGCCGGGCCTGCCCTGCTCCGACCAGGCCCGGCCGGCCGGACACTCCGGGGCAGCAACAACGCACGAGGCCCCGGACCGAAGTCCAGGGCCTCACCCATGCGAAGGGCAAATGCGGTGGTGCCCCCGGCACAGGGCCCCCGGTCCTGAGGCCCTCGCACCGTGCCGGGTGCACCACCTAGACGAGACACGGATTCCTGCGATCCGCGCACCTCAACAAGCTATCCAGCCAGACTGTGCTGGAGCTATGCCGCGGCAGTGAAGCGGCCCTCAGAATCGCCGCTGAACTGCTGCTCGAGTGGTCAGCGGAAGTTGACGAACTGCAGGTCCGCGTCCTCGAATCCCTTGAGAAGGGCGATCGTCGCCTGGAGGTCGTCGCGCGACTTGGACGAGACGCGCAGCTCGTCGCCCTGGATCTGCGCCTTGACGCTCTTCGGTGCCTCGTCGCGGATGAGCTTCGAGATCTTCTTCGCGTGCTCCTGTGAGATGCCCTCCTTGATGGAGGCCTCGATGCGGTATTCCTTGCCCGAAGCGAAGGGTTCGCCGGCGTCGAGGGACTTGAGGGAGATGCCGCGCTTGATGAGCTTCGACTCGAAGACGTCGAGGACTGCCTTGACACGCTCCTCCGAGTTCGCCTTCATGAGGATCTTCTCGCCGCTGTGGTCGATCTCCGCGCCGACGCCCTTGAAGTCGTACCGCTGCGCGATCTCCTTCTGCGACTGGTTGAGCGCGTTGGCGACCTCCTGCTTGTCGACCTTGCTCACGACGTCGAATGTCGAATCAGCCATTGCTGCCTCCTGCACGTGGCTCGCCGCCTTTCGGCGGTTGTGGGGTTGTCTGCGCCCAGCCTAGTTGCTCCCTGTGCGAGGGCGCTCGCCGTCACAGTTCACTCTTAGCCGAAGTCCAGCAGGAGCCGATGTTTTCACGAGAACGTTGAGTGGACGTAAGACCCGGAAGGGAGCAATCGTGGCACGCAAGTCCAATTCGGAGCCCGGGGCGAAGCGCTCGGCCGTCCGCGTCGTCGCGGACGGCGTGGCAGCCGCTGCAGGCGGCGTCGTCGTGGCAACGGTCGCGGCCGGGATCGTGATGTCGCCCGCTCAGGCGCCTCAGGCTCGGCTCGGCGGTATCCATGAGGATCTCCAGCGGGCCGTTGCACTTCATCAGATCACGCCCGAACAGGCGGCTCTCTTCGAGGTGAAGCTCCAGCGGGAGATCCTTGGCGGCACGTCCGACGACGATTCGACCGCGTAGCGCTCGGGCTCGACGGAGTCGATTCGACTGGCGCCCGGATGTTCTGTAAGGTTGTCTTGCTCGCTCAGCGGAACATGGCTTTGGCCAGTTCTGACGCGTGCTCGGCAGATTACCCGAGCGGCCAAAGGGGGCTGACTGTAAATCAGCTGGCATTGCCTACGGGGGTTCGAATCCCTCATCTGCCACCCACAGAAACCCCGGTCTAGGACCGGGGTTTCGTCGTATCCGGGACGGTCCCGAAGCGGTGTCCATAGACCCGCCGTCGGTGGCCTCAGTTCCGCCGGTTGGCCTGAAACCCGCCGCGCGCCACCCCCGCCCCTCCGGCTGACCCCCTTCCCGGATCCGCGCGGCGAGGTCCTGCGCATGCGGGTGTGCCCTGCGCGTCACGGTCCTTCGTGAACTCCGTCTCATCCCTTTGAATTCAGCCCTCCACCCCTTGAATTTAGGTTACCTAACTTTTAGGCTTCCTAACTATGGATGAAAACGAGCTCGCGGACCTCGCCGAACGCTTCCGCAGCATGCTGCGCCTCGCCGTCTTCGTGTCGCGCCGCCTCGACGGCGACCTCGAGCTCTCCACGACCCAGCTCAGCATCCTCACCATGTGCGGAGAAGGGGGCCTGCGGATGGGGGTCATTGCCGAGAACCTCGGTGTGCGCGTCCCCTCTGCAACGGAACAGGTCAGCCGCCTGGAGCGGGCGGGCCTTCTCGAAAGGCGCGCCGATCCAAAGGATGCCCGCGCCGTCGTCGTGAGCCGAACCCCTGCCGGGGACCAAGCCGCCGCCGAGGCCAACCGCCGCCGGACCGGCCGCATGGTCGACGTCCTCGAGACCCTGGAGCCGGCCGAACTCGAGGCCCTCCGCACCGCGCTGCCCGTCATGGACAGGATCAACGAGCGTCTGCACACCATCTCGAACCGCAAGGAGCGCATCGCATGACTGCCGAGTCAGCAGTCCACAGTTCAGAAGCACACCAGACCCTGCAGGCCGAAAAGGCCTCGTTCTTCCGCCAGCCGAAGGCTGTCTGGGCGACGGCCATCGCGGCCGTGTTCGCCTTCATGGGCATCGGCTTGGTCGACCCGATCCTGCCGTCCATCGCGGTCAACCTCAAGGCGACCCCGAGCGAGGTTTCGCTCCTGTTCACGAGCTACTTCCTCGTCACGGCCGTGGCAATGCTTGTGACTGGCTTCGTCTCTTCGCGGATCGGGGGCAAGAAGACGCTCCTCATCGGGCTCGCTCTCATCGTCGTCTTCGCCTCGCTCTCGGGGACGAGCGGCTCGGTGTGGCAGCTCGTCGGCTTCCGCGCCGGCTGGGGGCTCGGCAACGCACTGTTCGTCGCGACCGCGCTCGCGGTGATCGTCGGGGTCGCCACCGGCGGCACCTCGACGGCGATCATCCTGTATGAGGCCGCCCTCGGCCTCGGCATCTCGCTGGGCCCGCTCGTGGGCGCCCTCCTGGGCGGCTGGAAGTGGCGCGCACCGTTCTTCGGCACCGCGACGCTCATGGCCATCGCCTTCATCGCCCTCATGGTGATGCTGCCCAAGACTCCCGCCCCCGCGCAGAAGACGCGGCTCAGCGCCCCGATCCGCGCGCTCGGCCACGCGGGCCTGCGGACGACGGCGGGCAGCGCCTTCTTCTACAACTTCGGCTTCTTCACCGTGCTCGCCTTCGTCCCGTTCATCCTCGGCATGAACGCCTACGGAATCGGTGCCGTGTTCTTCGGCTGGGGCGTGGCCCTCGCGCTGTGCTCGGTGCTCGTCGCGCCGCAGCTCCAGACGCGCTTCGGCGACGTCAAGGTCCTCACCGGGACCCTCGCGTGCCTGGCCCTCGACCTCGTCGGGATCGGGCTTTCCGCGGCAGCGCACTCAGTTCCGGCCGTTGTGGTGTTCGTGATCATCGCGGGCGCCCTGCTCGGGGTCAACAACACCGTCTACACCGAGCTCGCGATGGGCGTCTCAGATTCCCCGCGTCCGGTCGCGAGCGCGGGCTACAACTTCGTCCGGTGGATGGGTGGGGCGCTTGCCCCCTATGTGGCGACGAAGCTCGGCGAAACGTTCGGTGCGCCAATCCCCTTCTTCGTGGCCGCGGTTGCCCTCGTGGTGGCCATCGGAATCGCCCTCGCCGGACGCGCCTACCTTTCCGAGCACGAGCCGGCGGCCGTTTGAGGCTCGGAGCTGCGGGAATGTTCCTCCGGAACAGGTCGTTGATGCACTAGACGACCGCAATCGTGAGGAGAGCGTCAATGGCCACCAAGAACATCACCGGCGAGGAATTCGCCGACACCATCGAGAAGAACGACATCGTGCTCGTGGACTTCTGGGCTTCGTGGTGCGGCCCCTGCCGTCAGTTCGCCCCGACGTACGAGGAGGCCTCCGAGAAGCATCAGGATGTCGTGTTCGCGAAGGTGGACACCGAAGCCGAGCAGGTTCTGGCCGCCCAGGCCAACATCACCTCGATTCCGACACTCATGGCCTTCCGCGAGAAGGTGCTTGTCTTCTCGCAGCCCGGTGCGCTTCCACCCGAGGCGCTCGAGCAGGTGATCACCGCGGTCAAGGGCCTCGACATGGAGGACGTGCACCGCAAGGTCGCCGAGGCTCAAGCAGCCCGGGGCGAGAACTGAATCAACCCGACGCCACGGCGCCGTTCCCTTCCGAGGGAGCGGCGCCGTCGTCGTTCTCGGGCCCAGCCATTCCCGCCCGGGCACGCGCTTGCTAGCCTGCTGGCAGCCGCAGCGGGCGGCTCACGCGATCGAGGAGGATCAGGAGCCATGCTGTCGTCCACCACGGGAGAGACCGACGTCCCGCTGCTCGAGGAGACCATCGGGGCGAACTTCGCCAGAATTGTCGAGCGCTTCGGGGACCGGGAGGCACTTGTCGAGGCGGCGCCCGACGGCGACGCTGCCGGGGCTCGCCGGTGGACCTTCCGGGAGCTGAACGACGACGTCGACCGGATGGCGCGCGGGCTCCTCGCCGTGGGCGTCGCGGTGGGCGACCGAATCGGGATCTGGAGCCCGAACTGCGCCGAATGGACGATCCTGCAGTACGCGACCGCCAAGATCGGCGCGATTCTCGTCAACGTGAATCCGGCTTATCGGACCCATGAGCTCGTCTTCGTCGTGAAGCAGAACGGCATGCGGATGCTCGTGGTGGCACCGTCCGACCGCACGAGCGACTACGTCGGGATGGCCCGCGAGGCGCTTGCCCAGTGCCCCGAGCTGCGGGAGCTCGTCTTCCTGCCGGCGCCCAGCAACGCTGGCGGCGCCACCTTTGCGGCGGGGAAGCCCGAGTCAGGCGACGAATCGACGTGGGAGGAACTTGCCTGGCGAGCGGAGGGAGTCCCATCATCGCTCGCCGAACGCGCCGCGACCCTCACGCCCGACGACCCCATCAACATCCAGTACACGTCGGGCACCACGGGCTTCCCCAAGGGCGCAACGCTCACCCACCGGAACATCCTCAACAATGGATTCTCCATCGGCGAGCTGCTGGGGTACTCCGAGGCGGACCGGGTCGTCGTCCCGGTTCCCTTCTACCACTGCTTCGGCATGGTCATCGGGAACCTCAACGCGTACTCGCACGGCTGTGCCACCATCCTGCCCGGACGCAGCTTCAACCCAGCGGCCACCCTCAAGTCCGTGCAGGATTTCGGTGGAACCTCGCTCTACGGCGTTCCCACGATGTTCATCGCCGAGCTCGCGCTGCCGGATTTCGAGGCGTACCGCCTGGACACCCTCCGGACCGGAGTCATGGCCGGCTCGACATGCCCTGTCGAAGTGATGAAGCGGGTCATCTCAGACATGCATATGGAGGACGTGGCCATCTGCTATGGCATGACGGAGACTTCGCCGGTCTCTACCATGACCCGGCTCGGGGACTCGATCGCGCACCGCACCGAGACCGTCGGCCGCACCATGCCTCACCTCGAGAGCAAGATCATCGGTCCCGACGGGGATGTCGTGGTGCGGGGGGAGATCGGGGAGCTCTGCACGAGAGGCTACGCCGTGATGGCCGGCTACTGGGACCAGCCGGACAAGACGGCAGAGGCCATTGATCCCGACGGTTGGATGCACACCGGGGACCTCGCGAGCATGGATGACGACGGCTACATCATGATTGAGGGCCGCATCAAGGATCTGGTGATCCGCGGCGGCGAGAACATCTATCCCCGCGAGATCGAGGAATTCCTCTACGAGCACCCCAGCATCCAGGACGTCCAGGTGATTGGGGTTCCCGACGAGAGGTACGGCGAGGAGCTCATGGCGTGCATCATCCTCAAGCCCGGGGCAGAGCCGCTCGACGTGGAGGCCGTCGCGGAGTTCTGCCGAGGCCGACTCGCGCACTACAAGATCCCCAAGTATGTTGAGCTCCGCGAGAGCTTCCCGATGACCGTTTCCGGCAAGGTGCGCAAGGTCGAGATGCGCGAGGAAGCCGTCGAGAGGCTCGGCCTCGCTCGCTGACCCGCTTCTTGCGGCGACGCGAACCCGTGGGTGTTGGCTCAGGGGTGTGGGCTGTGCGGCGGCGGGGGCGGGGGTGGTCCCGGCTGTGGTGGCCTCGGGTGCGAAGGTTCCGGGTGGGACGGTTCCGGGTGGGACGGTCGCGGGCGCGGGGGTGGCGCCGCAGGGTGCGCGAGCGGTTCCGGATGGTCTGCCGCCAGCGGAGACCCCTGCGGGGCGGCCTGCCCGGTCTGACCTGCCGTGAATTCGCCCGCGCCCTTGGCGGCGGGCTCGCTGCGCGAACCTGAGCCATCGCCCGAGCCGGTCGCGTCCGCCGACTCGAGCCCGTAGTGCGTGCGGACCTCGCGCGCCTGATCGGCGCTCAGGCCGCCTCGGTCGGAGGCGACGCGGGGCGCGGAACGGACGGCGTCGGCGTCGAACGCGACCGTGAGGGTGGACCCGGCCAGCGTCGCGCCGTCGAGGGGGACGAACCGCTGGGAGATCCCGAAGAAGCCTGCGCGGACGGCCACGAAGACCGGGACCGTCCCGGAGCCGTCCAGTACGAGCTGGTCCACGGAACCGAGCTGCGTGCCGTCGGCGGCCACTATCGTGCCCCCACTGACGAGGAGCCCTTCGAGCTCGTCCCGGCTGATCATGGGTCGATTCTCGCATCGACCGACCGCCGGCCTGTGGGCCGCCCCGACCGCCGCCCCGACCGCCGGTCCACGCGCCGGCACGCCTGCGGCCTATCCGAGCGAGGCGAGCAGGGCGGCGGGCACGATCATGACCGGGACGAGGACGAGCCCGGCAGCCGCGTAGCCCCACCACGAGATCCCGACGCCGAGCCGCCGCAGCTGCTCGTGCCAGATGAGGGTCGCGAGGGACGCCCACGGTGTGACGAGCGGCCCGGCGTTGACGCCGACCAGCAGCGCCGCGATCCTGGCCGGGCTCCCTGCCGCCTGCTCGAAGGCGAGGTACGCCGGTAGGTTGTCGACCAGATTGGCCCCCACCGCGCCCGCGGCCGACACCCGAACGAGGTCGAGGGGCCCGCTGCCGGAGCCGAGGAGCGCGGCCGCGAACTCCCGCGCGCCGACATGCTGCAGTGCCTCCATGACCACGAAGAGCCCCGCGGCGAAGAGGACGAGCTGCCACGGCACGAGCGCCCACCGGAGCGCCGCGCGATGCCGGACGGCGAATGCGACGACGAGAATCGCACCGGCCGCCGCGGCCGGGATCCACACCGCGATGCCGGAGACGAGGGCCGGAAGCAGGGCAGCAAGCACGGCGGCCCCGATGCCGAGCAGCACCGGATCGGGCGGGGCCCCGGCGTCGTCGTCGGTCCGGATGCGGGTGAGCCGCACGGTGTAGTAGCGGCCGCTGAGCTCCCTGCGGAAGAGGATCGCGACGGCGGCGACGGGCACGAGGGCGCACCACACGGCCGGCAGAGCCATGCGGGCGGCGAAGAACGCCGGCGGCACGTCGCCGAGCGTGTGGAGGGCGAGGAGGTTGGTGAGGTTCGAGACGGGCAGGAGGAGCGAGCCGGTGTTGGCCAGCCACACGGTGGTGAGGGCGAACGGCAGCGGCGGGAGCCCGCAGCGCCGCGCGAGGACGACGACGATCGGCGTGAGCAGCACGGCCGTCGTGTCCAATGAGAGGAACACGGTCGCCGCGAGCGAGAGGCAGGCGACGAGGATCCACAGGACCATGGCGCGGCCGCGACCCCAACGGCGGAAGCGCGACGCGATCCACTCGAACAGCCCCGACGCGTTGAGCAGCTCCGTCACGACCGTGATGGCGGTGACGAAGGCGAGGATCGGGAGGACGCGCTCCGCGAGCGCGCCCACGGCAGCCCACGGCAGGAGTCCGGTGGCCACTGCGGCGGCGCCGAGAACGAGCAGCACGGCTCCCGTGATGGCCAGAGGCATGGCGTCAGTCTAGGGTCCGGGGTCAGTGCATTCGGTGATCTTGGACAGTCATCCGTGGGCCGAAGCGCGGCGCGCGGACCCCAGCGACGCCGAGGAGCCGCACGACGCGCTGCCGGTGCCCGCGCCACGGCTCGAGCAGCCGGAGCATCCCGGCGTCGTCCGTGCGCTCGCCCGTGAGCGCGTAGCCGACGAATTTGGCGAGGTGGAAGTCGCCGACCGAAACCGAGTCCGGGTCGGCGTGCGTCCGCTGGGTCACCTCGGCCGCCGTCCACACCCCGATGCCGGGGATGGACTGCAGCCCGGCGGCGGCCTCGGCTGCGGTCTTCGCCGCGAGCCGTTCGAGGCCCGACGCCGAGCGCAGGGCCCGCATGACCGTCGCCGAGCGCTGAGGTCCCACCCCGGCCCGGTGCCATTCCCATGACGGCACCCGCAGCCACTCGGCGGCCGTGGGCGCGACCACGAGGCCGCTGGGGGCGATCCCGCCTGCCCCCGGGGCCGGGGAGCCGAACCGTCGCAGGAGGTAGCGGTACGCGCGCCGGGCCTCGAGCGTCGTGACCTTCTGCTCGAGGACCGTCGGCACGAGGGCGTCGACCACGCGCCCGGTGGCGGGAAGGCGCAGACCGCGGTTCCGCCGTCGTGCTTCACGCACGAGGCGCGGAAGGGAAGCCAGGAAGGGCTCGGCGTCGAACGCCGCCCAGGAGTCTGTCAGGCCGAGCAGGCCCGGGGCGGACTCGACGGCCGACGGCGCCCCCGCGCCCCACGCCCGCGCGCGGAGTTCGCCCCCGGCGTGCGTCAGCAGGACCGACGCCGGCCCTTCGGGGGTGCGGAAGGCCGTCCACAGTCCTCCGGGATGCGGGGCGAAGGTGGGGTCGCCGTCCCCGCGCTGCAGCGGGAAGCACGTGGTCGCAAGGGAGTAGCCCTCGGGTGCCTCCCAGACGCCCTCCGCATCGGCGGTGCCGGCGATTCGGGCGAGCGGGGGAGCGAGCGTCACCGGAGCATCATGTCACGGGCCACCGACAGCCGGACCCTCACCGCGCCGCTCCGACCGTTGACGCGGCGGGAATTGCGCCACGACAATCGCCGTGGGTGGCGAGAGTCACCCATAGGTGGGCTCTGGCGGGCTCAGGCGGAAGGCGGCACCATGTCCGGAAAAGTCGTGCACTTCGAGATCCCCACGGACGACGCCGCCCGTGCCAAATCGTTCTATACGGGGGCCTTCGGGTGGAATCTGGTCCCGGTCCCTGGCATGGACTACACGATGGTGGGAACGACGCCGTCGAACGAGATGGGCGCCCCCCTCGAGGCCGGCAGCATCAACGGCGGCATGTATATGCGCAACGAGCAGTTCCCGAAGTCGCCCGTCATCACCGTGGACGTGGAGGACATCGACACAGCCCTCGCCAAGGTCGAGTCGCTCGGCGGGCGGACGGTCGTCCCCAGGATGCCGGTCGGCGAGATGGGCTTCGCGGCCTACTTCGAGGACACCGAGGGCAACGTGCTCGGTCTCTGGCAGAATGCGCCGCAGGGCGCGGCCCAATAGGGAGTGCCGAGAGACCGGCCACGCGGGGAGGCCGAGTCACCGGCCCTGTCCAGTCGGGCGCCGGCCGTCAGCGGAAGTTCCGGGACGCCGTCTTGGCGGAGAGGCTGAGGGGCTCGAGACGGTCGGCGACGAGGTTGGTCACGCCCTCCTTCGACCGCTCGAGCATTCCGCGTACGACCATGGCCGTGGCCCCCTGAGCGACGCGCCGATACCTCGTCCACACTCCCCGGCTGCAGACCACGTTGAGGATCCCCGTCTCGTCCTCGAGATTCATGAACGTGATGCCCTGGGCCGTCCCCGGCCGCTGGCGGTGCGTCACGACGCCAGCCGCCTCGACGCGGCTCCCCGGCTCCGCGAGCCGGAGCTGGTCGATCTTCAGGACCCCCCGCGCGTCGAGCTCGGCGCGCGCGTGCCGCACCGGATGGTCGTCCGGGGCGACGCCGGTGGCCCAGAGGTCGTTCGCGACGGCCTCCTCCGCGCTGAGCTCGGGCAGGAGCGGCGGCTGCACGAAAGGCTGGCTGCCTGGCAGCTGCCCCGGCCGCTCGAGTGCCGCCGCGCCCGCACGCCACAGGGCCTCCCGCCGCGTGAGGCCGAGGACCTCGAACGCCCCGGCCGAAGCGAGGGCTTCGAGCTGCTCGGACGAGACGCCCACGCGGCGGGAGAGCTCGGCGAGGTCCGTGTACGGGCCGTTGGCCCCGCGCTCGGTGACGATCCGCTGGGCGAGCTCCTTCCCGATTCCGGTGACGCTCGAGAGGCCCATGCGCACGGCCCGGGCGGCGTCCCGGCGGTGCTCCGGGCTGCGGTCGGGCGCGGCGGGATCGAAAGGGCCGGGCTCAGGCTGGTTGAACTCAAGACACGAGTCCATGCCCCCTTGACGGGACGAGCCACTCCGCGGATCGGGCTCCCCGAGTGGCTCGAGGCAGGCTTCAGCCTCCGAGCGGAGGATGCACGGCCGCAGAACCGTCACCCCGTGCCGCCGCGCATCGGCGACGAGGGTCTGCGGGGAGTAGAAGCCCATGGGCTGGGCCCGCAGGAGTGCCGCGAGGAATGCACCCGGATAATGCAGTTTGAGCCATGAGCTCGCATAGACGAGCACCGCGAAGCTGATGGAGTGCGATTCGGCGAAGCCGAAGTCGGCGAACGCTGCGATCTGGGTGTAGATGGCCTTCGCCTCCTCGGGCGAGAGACCGTTGGCTGCCATGCCCGCAAACAGCTTGTCGTGGAGGCTGCCGATCCGTTCGACGCCGCGCTTGGAACCCATCGCGCGGCGCAGCAGGTCAGCATCCTCCGCTGTGCAGCCGCCGATCGCCATGGCCATCTGCATGAGCTGCTCCTGGAACAGGGGTACGCCGAGGGTCCGCTCGAGCACAGGCTCGAGCAGGGGGTGCGGGTACGTGACCTCTTCCTCGCCAGCCCGCCGTCGGATGTACGGGTGAACGGCGCCGCCTTGGATGGGACCGGGCCGGATGAGCGCGATCTCGACCACGAGGTCGTAGAAGCGCCGCGGCCGGAGCCGGGGAAGCGTGCTCATCTGGGCCCTCGACTCGACCTGGAACACGCCCACGGAGTCAGCGCGGCACAGCATGTCGTAGACCGCAGGCTCTTCCTTCGGGATGTCCTCGATCCTCCACCGCTCGCCGAAGTGCTCATCGACCAGGTCGAAGCAGTACTGCAGCGCGGCGAGCATCCCCAGCCCGAGCAGGTCGAACTTGACGAGGCCCATCCATTCGCAGTCGTCCTTGTCCCACTGCAGGACCGTCCGGCCCTCCATCCGGGCGTGCTCGATCGGGACGACTTCGCCCACGGGCCGCTCGGTGAGCACCATGCCGCCCGAGTGGATGCCCAAGTGGCGCGGGGCGCCCAGGAGCTGCTCGGCGAGGCTCAGGACGCGCGGTGGGATCCCGTCGTCGTCCGAACTGTGCTCGCCCCGCGCGCCGTCGGAGCGCTGAGCGGCAGAGAGCGCGTCCCAGCGCTCGAGGCGCTTGGACCAGGCATCCTGCTGCCCCTGGCTGTACCCGAGCGCCTTCGCGACGTCCCGGACAGCATTCTTGGGCCGATAGCTCACGACGTTCGCGACCTGCGCCGCGTTCGCCCGCCCGTACTTCTCGTAGGCGTGCTGGATCACCTCCTCGCGTCGGTCGGAATCGAAGTCGACGTCGATGTCCGGCTCCTCCTCGCGCAGGCTTGAGAGGAACCGCTCGAACGGGAGGCGGTAGCGGATGCTGTCGACCGCGGTGATGCCGAGCAGATAGCACACTGCCGAGTTGGCTGCCGAGCCCCGGCCTTGGCACAGGATGCCCCGGCTCCGCGCGAACTGGACGAGCTCGTGCACGATGAGGAAGTAGCCGGGGAAGTCCTTCCGCTCAATCACGTCGAGCTCCTGCTCGATGCGCCGCCGGACCTCCTCCACCGAGGCCGGGCCCCGCCAGTCGAGCCCCGGAGTGCCGTAGCGGTCGACGAGTCCGCGTTCCACGAGCACGCGCAGATAGGTCATGGGCGTGTGCCCTTCCGGGACCTCCTGCTTGGGGAGCCTCGGGCGGGCCGAGCGCAGCGGGAACGCGAGTTCGTCTGCGAACCGCACCGTGTTCGCAACGGCGCCGGGATAGCGGGCGAACCTCCGCGCCATCTCGGCTCCGCTCCGCAGGTGAGCGCCGTCGCTCGCTGGCAGCCAGCCGTCCGCCTCGTCGAGGCTGCGGCGCGCGCGGACGGCTGCGACGGCGGTCGCGAGGGGATGGCACGCGGGGTCGGCGTAGTGGACAGCGTTGGTTGCGACGAGCGGGAGCCCGAGCCGGGCCGCGATGGCCGCGAGGGCCTCGTTGTTCGCACAGTCGAGGGGACTGCCGTGGTCGAACAGCTCAACGGCGACCCCGTCCTCACCGAAGAGGCGCACAAGCCGCCGGGCTTCGCGTTCGGCGGCCAGCTCGCCGTCGTTCGCCAGCGCTCGCCGGACCGCCCCCTTGCGGCAGCCGGTCAAGACGAGAACGTGGCCGCGCAGGGCGTCGGCGACGCGGTCGAGGCGGTACACGGGCCGACCCTTCTCGGCTCCGTCCGCCAGCTGGGCTTCTGTGATGGCCCCGGCGATGCGGTGGTAGCCCTCCTCGCCGCGTGCAAGGACCAGCAGGTGTTCGCCCTCGGGGTCGGGAACCCCGTTCTGCGGCGCGGACAGCCCGAGCGAGAGCTCCGCGCCGAACACGGTCTTGAGCCCATACGCCTCGGCTGCCTCGGCGAGCCGGACCACGCCGTAGAAGCCGTCGTGGTCCGTGATGGCGAGGGCGTGCAGGCCCAGGCGGACAGCCTCCTCGACGAGTTCCTCCGGCGAGGAGGCGCCGTCGAGGAAGCTGTAGTGCGAGTGGGCGTGCAGCTCGGCGTAGGGGAGGGCATGAGTGTTCTCGAGTTGCGGAAGCGGAATGTACGGACCGCGCTTCCGCGTCCAGGCGGGGCTGTCGCCGCCGTCGTGCTGCTCGGGTGCTCGGCCGGCTACGGTCCGGCCGAGATGCACCTCCTTGCCGACGAGGATGTCGTGCAGGTCCTGCCAAGGGATGGCTGGATTGTTCCAGCCCATAGCCCCTCCTCCTCTCGGTTCTTGGCCTCTTTTTCTCGCTGGCCGTCCCTGAACGGCATAACCGTCGCTTCTGCGGGACGGTTATGCCTTCTTCCGACGGTCCTGCCTCTTACAGACGGTCACGTCTCCCACACGGTTGCAGGGCCTTGGCCGGCGGCCCTAGTCATAGCGGGCCTCGGCCCACCACTGGCCGTCGGCGCCGATGAGGAGCCAAGCCTCGCCGTCGCCGTCGACGATCTGGAAGCGCTCCACGCGCTGGCTTTCGGCGGGGTCCCACCATCGCTGTCGGAGGGGCCACGGCCCCGCCCAGCTCCGGATCGAGCGCCGCTCTGCCCCCGGTTTGGGTCGGAACCACACGGGAGGCGCCGCGGCGCCTCGCTCGTCCACGGTGAGGGGCTGTCCGTTCCCGTCGAGGAGCTCGACGGGAACGGGCTCGGCGAACACCGTTGCGGGAAGGGGCGCAGGGACCGCTCCGGGCCACGGGCGCTGGGCCACGGCGGAGGTTCCGGACGGAACGTCCTCGCCCCACGGAACCATGAGGCACCGTTCGGCGAGGAGGCGACCTCCTGCGCTCACTGGATGCACCACCGAGCCGTGGCCGAGCATGCTCTGCAGTCGCCTCAGGCCGTGATCGAGCCGCTCGTCGACGCCGCCGAACAACGCCTGACCACGCAGCCCCAGCTGGTCGGTCCGTTCGGGCAGCAGGCGGACCTCCACGACGGGAGCGGCGAGCGCCTCGCCCGTCGAGCGCCACGCGTTCCCGGGGTGGCCTGCCCTGGAGCCGTCGGCGTGAGGAGCCTCCCCGGACTGCAGCTGCCAGCGAACCCGGTCGAGGACGTCCGCGGCGCCGAACTGCCCCGGGTGTCCCCAGCAGCGCTCGGACCGCCGGCCGGCGTCGTCCGTGATCTGGATGCGCAGCTCGGTGCACGCGAGGCCCGCGCGCCGCAAGCCCTCCACAAAGTCCTCTCCGACGGGCCGCAGCGCGAAGGCGATTTGGTCGATGCGGTCGAGGCCCGGCTCGAAGTCCACCGTGCGCTCGAGCGCTGCGGGCGGGACGCGGGGCACGATGGGCTGGGGGTCGAGTCCGGCGGCACGTGCGTGGGCGAGGGCTCCCTCGGGCCCGAAGCGCGCACGGACCTCGGCCTCCGGCAGTGCGGCAAATGCCCCCAGCGTCCGGATGCCGAGCCGCACGAGGAGCGACGCCAGCTTCGGGTCGCCGAGAGCCGCGATCGGAAGGGGTTCGAGGAAGTCTCGCGAGCCTCCCGCAGGGACGACGAGGAGCGCCCTGAGCTCGCTCGCGCACCGGGCAGCCTGCTCCGCGGCGAAGACCGAGTCGGCCACGCCCACGCGCCCCTCGAGCCCCAGGCGGGCCACTGCTTCGAGCGCGGCGCCGCCGGCCTCCTCCTCGCTTCCGTAGAACCGGGTGGCGCCGCGGGCACGTACGGCGCACAGGCCCGGCCGCAGCACGTGGACGCCCGGGAGATCGCGTTCGACGGCGGCGAGGACGTCTTCGAATTCCCGTGCGTCGCGCGCGGAGTCGGCGGGAATCGCCGCGAGGTCAGGGCATCGCGACTGCGCTTCCCGAAGCCGCAGGCCACGGACGACGCCGGCGGCCCGAGCCTCGGAGGAGCACACGGCCACGAGGCCCTTCTCCATGACGGCGGCGGCCACCTGTTCGGGCAGCTCACCCCCGAGCTGTGCGGCGACGAGCGGCCAGTCGGGGAACCAGAGGACGAGCGCACGGGGCGGGGCGGAGGCTGGACTCACGGCCGTCCTCCCGCAAGCCGAGGCTCGCCCCAGAGCGTCGGGTCGGCGTGCAGCGCGGCGAGGTCGACGCTCGTCGTCCGCCGCGCCCCGCGCTGCGACCACACGAGGTCCACCGTATGGCTGCGCAGGTGTCCGTACCCGTCGCCGAGTCCCTCCCATCGCGAACCCTCGACGCTCAGGACCCCCTCTGCCTGCGCCCACCGTCCCAGGACGAGGAGGGTGCAACCTCGCTCCCGGAGCCTCGATGACAGCCGGGAGGCGTCGCCGGCGCTCGCGCTGGCGGGAATCCTGACGAGGAGCAAGGGGAGGACGTCGGCGAGGGCCGAGACCGTCACGATCCAGCGGTCGCCGGGCTCGGGGACGAGGACGGTCCGCTCGAGCGAGATGCCGAAGCCGGCGGCCGCCTCGGCTCCGAAGTCGGGGACGCCGGCGACGCCGCACCAGTGGCCCTGGGCGGAGGGACCCGCGAGGAGTGCCATGGCGACGGAGAGGGGTGCCTGGACGGAATAGACGGCTCCGGCGCGGAGGCCGTAGGGGAGCAGGTGCGAGAAGGCCGGGAGGAGGGGGTACGTCCCCTCCCGGTTCCGGCGCCCCTGCAGCAGATGGATCCGCTCCTGGAGCTCGCGCAGCTGCTCCGCCGCAGAGGCGGCGGACGTGGAGCTGAGCGGAAGGGACATACACTCCATTTTCGAAACTGTGTTCGATTAAGTCAATCGCGGGCGTGTCGCATTCGGAACTCGAGGTGGCCGCTCCCTCGCGTCAAGCGGGTACATGCAATCGCTGGGCTGTCGGGGCCAACGGCTAGAGTTGGGGGCGTGAAATACGCCAACTCCGTCGTCGAGCTCATCGGCCATACACCCCTGGTCAAGCTCCAGAAGGTCACCGAGGGGATCAAGGCAACCGTCCTGGTCAAGCTCGAGTACCTCAACCCGGGCGGCTCCATCAAGGACCGCATCGCCCTCAAGATGATCGAGGAGGCGGAGCGCAGCGGCAGGCTCCAGCCGGGCGGGACCATTGTCGAGCCGACGAGCGGCAACACAGGCGTCGGTCTGGCGCTCGTAGGGCAGCAGAAGGGCTACAAGTGCATCTTCGTGGTGCCGGACAAGGTCGGGCAGGAGAAGCGCTCGGTCCTCGAGGCCTATGGCGCCGAGGTCGTCGTGACGCCGACTGCCGTTCCGCCGGACTCCCCGCAGTCGTACTACGGGGTCTCCGACCGACTCGTCCGTGAGATCCCCGGGGCCTTCAAGCCGGACCAGTTCTCCAATCCCGGCGCTCCCGCGAGCCACTACGAGACCACAGGCCCAGAGATCTGGGCCGATACGGATGGCAAGGTCACCCACGTCGTCATCGGGGCCGGCACGGGCGGCACCATCTCGGGCACCGGCCGGTTCCTCAAGGACGTCTCGAAGGACCGCCCCGAGTCGGAGGGCGGCCAGGTCAGGGTGATCGGCGCGGATCCCGAAGGCTCCGTGTACTCGGGCGGCACCGGGCGCCCGTACTTCGTCGAGGGCGTGGGCGAGGACATGTGGCCCGCCAACTACGACAGGGCCGTCCCGGACGACGTGCTGGCCGTGAACGATGCGGAGTCGTTCGCCATGACCCGCCGGCTCGCGCGGGAAGAGGGCCTGCTCGTGGGAGGCTCGTCGGGCATGGCCGTCGTGGCCGCCCTGCGCGTGGCGCGGGACCTGCCCGAGTCGGCCGTCGTCGTCGTCATCCTTCCGGACAGCGGCCGCGGCTATCTCGCCAAGATCTTCAACGACGACTGGATGCGCTCCTTCGGCTTCCTCCCGGGAACGTCAGAAGCAACGGTGGGCGATGTGCTCAAGGGCAAGGACGGCAAGCTCCCGGACCTCGTCCACACACATCCGAACGAGACAGTCCGCGAGGTCATCGACATCATGACGGAGTACGGCGTGAGCCACCTCCCCGTCCTCTCGAACGAGCCGCCCGTGGTCATGGGCGAGGTGCTCGGCGCGGTCGACGAGCGCGCGCTCTCGGCGAAGCTGTTCAAGGGCGAGGCGAAGCTCACTGACAAGATCTCGGAGCACATGGGCGCGCGCCTGCCAGTGATCGGCTCGCTCGAGAGCCAGGCCACGGCGCGCGAGATGCTCACCGAGGCGGATGCACTCATGGTGACGTTCGTCGGAGCGCCGATCGGCATCGTCACGCGGCACGACCTGCTCTCGAACCTCAACAAGTAAGGAGACTCCTGTGAGCGAGACCAACCACGGCTTCAATACGCGTGCCGTCCACGCTGGCCAGGAATTCGAGCCGCGCACGGGCGCGGTCGTCCCGCCGCTGCATTTCAGCTCGACCTACGCCCAGGACGGCATCGGCGGCCTGCGTTCCGGCTACGAGTACGGCCGGGGCGGCAACCCGACGCGTGACGCGCTGCAGGAGCAGCTTGCCGCCCTCGAAGGCGGCAAGCACGCCTTCTCGTTCGGTTCCGGCCTCGCCGCAGAGGACGGCCTCATCCGTGCGCTGTGCACGCCGGGGGACCGGATCGTGCTCGGCAACGACGCCTACGGCGGGACCTACCGCCTCATCAGCCGCGTGCTCGGCGGCTGGGGCATCCGGAACCAGCCCGTCGACATGGCCTCGCTCGACGACGTGCGCGCGGCGGTCGCCGCGGGCGCGAGGCTCGTGTGGGTGGAGACGCCCTCGAACCCGCTCATGAAGGTCACCGACATCTCGGCCGTCGCCGAGATCGCGCACGACGGCGGTGCCCTCCTCGTCGTCGACAACACGTTCGCGTCGCCCTACCTCCAGAACCCGCTGGCCCTCGGCGCCGACATCGTGGTCCACTCGACGACCAAGTACATCGGCGGCCACTCGGACGTCGTCGGGGGCGCCGTCGTCGTGAACGACGCCGAGCTCGCCGAGAAGATCGGCTTCGTCCAGTTCGCGGTCGGCGCCGTCTCAGGACCGATGGACGCCTTCCTCACGACCCGCGGCCTCAAGACCCTCGGGGTGCGCATGGAGCGCCACTCGGAGAACGCGCAGAGGATCGCCGAGTGGCTCGTGGGCCGGCCCGGCGTCGAGAAGGTCCTCTACCCGGGGCTGCCGGAGCATCCCGGGCACGAGCTCGCGGCGCGGCAGATGCGGCGCTTCGGCGGCATGATCTCGGTCCAGTTCACGGGCGGCGAAGCGGCGGCACGCAAGGTCGCCGAGTCGACCCGGCTCTTCACGCTCGCCGAGTCGCTCGGCGGCATCGAGTCGCTCATGAACTACCCGTCCGAGATGACCCACGCCTCCGTCAAGGGCACCGAACTGGCCGTCCCCGAAAACCTCATCCGGCTCTCCGTCGGCATCGAGGACGCGGACGATCTCATCGCGGACCTCGACGAAGCGATGAGCCACCTCTGACCCGACTCACCTGATCGAGAGGACCACCCCACGATGCCGACGTCACCGTCGACCGCTCGCGCCTGGACCAAGGCGCCCTGGTTCAAGCCCACCGTGATCGCCGTCGGCGCGGTCGTCGTCTTGGGGATCATCGTCCTGCTCGCGAAGTGGCTCCGCAGCACGGAGGCCGTCTCGTCGTTCATCGCGACGTACCCGGGCTACGCGTCCCAGCCCGCAGGGACTCCCGTCGGGCTGCCAGTCTGGCTCAACTGGAGCCACTTCCTGAACATGTTCTTCATCGTCCTGATCGTGCGCTCCGGCCTCCAGGTCCGGTACACGACGCGGCCGCAGGGCTACTGGAAGCGGAACAACAAGGGCCTTGTCAAGACGAAGGGCCAACCCAAGAAGATCAGCCTCGACCTGTGGTTCCACCTGACACTCGACGCGCTGTGGGTGCTCAACGGTCTCATCTACTGGATCCTGCTCTTCTCCACGGGTCAGTGGAAGCGAGTCGTCCCGACGAGCTGGGACGTCTTCCCGCACGCCGTCTCGGTCGCGATCCAATACGCGTCGCTCAACTGGCCGCTCGAGAACGGGTGGACGAACTACAACGCCCTCCAGCTTCTCTTCTACTTCATCACGAGCTTCATCGCGGCGCCGCTCGCGATCCTCACGGGGTTGCGCATGTCCGGGGCGTGGCCTGCGAAGGCTCCCCGCCTCAACAGGGCGTATCCGATCGAGCTCGCCCGGCGCGTGCACTTCCCGGTGGCGATCTACTTCATCGCGTTCGTGATCGTGCACGTGACCCTTGTGCTCACCACCGGGGTCCTCCGGAACCTCAACCACATGTTCGCCTCGAACGACGGCGAGAGCTGGCTCGGATTCGGATTCTTCGCGGCCGCGGTGGTCGTCGTCGTCGCGGCGTGGTTCCTCGCGCGGCCGCTGTTCCTGCGGCCGATCGCCTCGCTCATGGGCTCCGTGACGCGCAACTGAGCGTGTCCAGTGCGGCATGTGACAGCATGGTCACATGCCGCAGCGCGTTCCCCTCTTGCCCGCCCGTGAGCATCGCCTCGGGCTGGCCGAGCTGGGAGTGCTGGACCGCACTCGGACGCTGTGGGGGCTCGCGCTAGCCGTCGCTCTGCCCATCGGCGTCGAGGCGGCGGTCGTCGCGGCCGGCTACCACAACATGGCGATGACCATGCTCCTGCAGCTCGCCGCCGCGGTCGCCGTCGCCGTCGTCGGGGGCCTCTGGCCGGCCGCCGTTGCCGCGGTCGCAGGGTCCCTCCTGCTCAACTGGTTCTCGGTCGCGCCGGTCGGGAGCTTCGCGATCGCGGATCCCCAGGTCGTGGGGGAGCTCCTCATCTTCCTGGCCATCGCGTGTGCCGTGGGACTTGCGGTGGGTGCTGCGACGAGGCGATTCGAGCAGGCCGCCCGGGCACAGGCCGATGCCCGCGCGATGGCCGAACTCGCGCGCGGGATCCTCGGCTCGGGCGGCCGGGTCCGCGACTTCCTCGAACGGGTCCGGGCCGCGCTCGGGCTGAGGGCCGTGACGCTCTTGGAGCGGCGCGAGCCCGGGACGCCGCGCGCTGTGCGGCCCGGGTGGGAGGTCGTGGCGAGCGCGGGCGAGACGCCTCCCGTGACCCCTGCGGCCGCGGACGACCTCGTCGTCGCCGACGAGCACTACACGCTCCTTGCGGGTGGGCGAGCGCTCGAGCCGGCCGAACGGCGCATGATGGAGGCCTTCGGCGCGTATCTCGTCGCCATCCGGCAGGGGCGACAGCTGGCGTCGAGCCGTGAGGCCAATCGGCGCCTCGAGGAGGGCAACACGATCCGGACCTCGATCCTGCGCGCCGTCTCGCACGATCTCCGGACGCCGCTCTCAGGGATCAAGCTGAGCGTGAGCAGCCTCCGGCAGCCGGGGGTCGACTTCACCCGCGAGGAGCAGGCGGAGCTGCTCGAGACGATCGAGGACTACACGGACAGGCTCTCTGTGCTCGTGGGGAACCTCCTCGACATGTCTCGCATCTCGGCCGACAGCGTGACCCCGCTCCTGCGTCCCGTCAGTTGGCGCGAGGTGCTTCCCCCTTGGCCGAAGGACGCCGTCGTCGAGGACCGCGTCTCACCCGGTTGCCCGCCCGTCGAGGCGGACCCGGTGCTGCTCGAGCGCGTCGTGGCGAACCTCGTCGAGAACGCCCTCAAGTACGCCCCCGGCCTGCCGCTCGAGCTCGAAGCCGGCCCGGGGGAGGCCGATCCCTCGGGGCGGGCGATGGGGGAGCTGCGCGTCGTCGACCACGGCGGGGGAATTCCGCCTGAGCAGCTCATGGCCGTGTTCAACCCGTTCCAGCGCGTGGGCGACGCAAGCCGGCACGGAGCCGGGATCGGTCTCGGGCTCGCCGTGGCCAAGGGCTTCGTCGAGTCCATGGGCGGCCGGATCTCGGCCGGGCAGACGCCGGGCGGCGGCCTCACGATGCGGATCGTCCTTCCGCTGGCCGCGGGGGGCACGGAGTGACGCGCGTCCTCGTCGTCGAGGACGAGCCGCAGATCGCGCGCGCCCTCCAGATCAACCTCCGGGTCCACGGCTACGAGGCCGTCACGGCTCAGTCGGGCGAGGCCGCCCTCGAGGCCGCGGCATCGACACCGGTGGATATCGTGGTCCTCGACCTGGGCCTTCCCGGCATGGACGGTGTCGACGTCATCCGCCGGCTGCGGGAGTGGACGAGTGTGCCGATCATCGTGCTCTCGGCCCGGCACGCGGCCGAGGACAAGGTCGAGGCGCTCGACGCCGGAGCGGACGACTACGTCACGAAGCCGTTCGGCCTCGAAGAGCTCCTCGCCCGGCTCCGAGCCGCCGCGCGGCGGGGCTCCGTCCGGCCGGAGGTGCCGCGGGTCCAGACCGCCGACTTCAGCGTCGATCTCGCCGCCCGCCGTGTGGTCCGCGAGGGGCAGGACGTCCGGCTCACTCCCACGGAGTGGAGCATCCTCGCGCTGCTCGTGCGGCAGCCGGGCACGCTCGTGACGCAGCGCGAGCTCCTCACCCAGGTCTGGGGCCCCGCGTACGCGAAGGAAGCGCAGTACCTGCGGGTCTACATGGCGCAGCTCCGCCGCAAGCTCGAGCGGGATCCCTCGAACCCGCGTCACCTCAAGACGGAGGCCGGGATCGGATACCGCTTCGATCCATGACGACTCGGCTCCGCGGCGGCTCATCTCGGCTACGCTGTGGGCCATGAAGTCCGCGCGCCTCGTTGCCGTCTGCCGCGTCCAGCAGCTCCTGCCCGATTCGGGCCCCGTCGGCGTGACCGCGATCGACAAGCGTCCAGTCGAGGGGCCGGTGCGCATCCGGCGGCTCGGGCTCCACGGGGACGTCCAGGCCGACCGGGCGAACCACGGCGGCGAGAACAAGGCCGTCTACGCATACTCCGAGGACGACGCCGGGCTGTGGGCCAGTGTTCTCGGCCGCGAGATCCCGCCGGGCTACTTCGGCGAGAACTTCCGCGTGGACGGACTCACGGCGAGCAACGCCGTCATCGGGGAGCGCTGGCGCTTTCCGGGCGGGACGGTTCTCGAGGTCACGATGCCGCGTGTGCCGTGCGCGACGTTCGCGCGGCGGATCGGCGAGGACGGCTGGGTCAAGCGATTCACGGCGTCCGGCCTCTCGGGGGCGTACCTCAGAGTCATCACGCCTGGCGACGTCGAGGCGGGCGAACAGTTCGGCGTCGAACACGTACCGGATCACGGAGTGCGGGTGGGGGAGTGGCTCGCCGACCCCACGCGGGAGCGAGCCGAGGCACTTCTCGACGCCGAGGCCGAGGGAACGATCCGCCTCGCCGCCGAGCTCCGGCCCTACATCGAGCGAGCGCTGGACCTCGAGGCCTAGGGACTCGTTCGGCCCGACCGTCCCTGGAGGACACAACCGTTCGTCAACGGCACAACCGTTCCTTAGAGGCATAACCGTCCCGCACGCGGGACGGTTGTGCCGTCTAGCGACGGCCGCGCCCCGTGAACCGCCGGGAAGGGCGGCGTCGAGGTGCCAGGATACGCGCGCGGCGGCGCCTTGTGGGAAAGCTCACGGGGGATGACGCACGACGACGGCGGGTCCGGCGTCGTGCGTCCTGTAGGATAGATGTATCCCCCACTGCGCCGGTATTCCCTCTTCCTGCCCAATTCTTGAGGCAGGAGTAGTGCGTGTTGGGGCCCGCTGGGCGGGCAGTTTCATAGGGGAGCCGGCTGAAGAAAACGCTGTTGGTGCGCGTGTGGCGCCGAGTGCAGCGAGAAGTCCTGCCACGGGATTGAGACAGCGCCGGGCTTCGGCATTGACCGATGAGCCAACATTCAGGCTCCCCAAACCGGAGGATTCCTCTATGTCTGAAACCTTGGACGCCCCTTTCGCCACTGACGAAGAGGCTCCCGAGACCACTACTTCCCAAGAGTCCGCTGCTGCAGCTGAGACCTCTACCGCGGCCGCCGAGCCGCAAGACGGCGAGGAGCGCGGAGTGCTCTTCACCGATCTCGGCATCGACGACCGCATCCTCGCGGCGCTGACCGAAGTCGGCTACGAGAAGCCGTCGCCCATCCAGGCCGCGACCATCCCGCTCCTGCTCGAGGGGCGCGACGTCGTCGGCCTCGCCCAGACGGGAACGGGCAAGACCGCGGCCTTCGCGGTTCCCGCGCTCTCGCGCCTCGCGGAACTCCACGACCAGAACGGCCCCTCCCGCGCAACCCAGGCCCTCGTCCTCGCGCCGACCCGCGAGCTTGCGCTTCAGGTCGCAGAGGCGTTCACGTCCTACGCGAAGCACCTCGACGACTTCACGGTCCTCCCGGTCTACGGCGGCTCTGCCTATGGGCCCCAGCTCGCGGGCCTGCGCCGTGGCGCCCAGGTCGTCGTCGGCACTCCCGGGCGCGTGATCGACCACCTCGAGAAGGGCTCGCTCGACCTTTCCGAGCTCCAGTACCTCGTGCTCGACGAGGCTGACGAGATGCTCCGCATGGGCTTCGCGGACGACGTCGAGCGCATTTTCCAGGAGACGCCCGACGGCCGGCAGGTCGCTCTGTTCTCCGCGACCATGCCGTCGCAGATCCGGCGCATGTCGAAGCAGTACCTCAGCAATCCCGAAGAGGTCACGGTCAAGTCGAAGACCACGACCGGGCAGAACATCCGCCAGCGGTACGTGCAGGTCGTCGGCTCGCACAAGCTGGATGCGCTCACCCGCATCCTCGAGGTCGAGGACTTCGACGGCGTCATCGCGTTCGTCCGCACCAAGATGGCCACCGAGGATCTCGCCGACAAGCTCAAGGCGCGCGGCTTCCAGGCCGCCGCGATCAACGGCGACATCGCCCAGGCCCAGCGGGAGCGCACGGTCGAGGCGCTGCGCGAGGGCAAGATCGACATCCTTGTGGCGACCGACGTCGCGGCGCGCGGCCTCGACGTCGAGCGCATCAGTCACGTCGTCAACTACGACATCCCGCACGACACCGAGAGCTACGTGCACCGCATCGGCCGTACGGGCCGCGCCGGCCGCAAGGGTGACGCGATCCTGTTCATGACGCCGCGCGAGAAGTTCCTGCTTCGGGCGATCGAGAAGGCGACCCACCAGGCCGTCGAGCAGATGTCGCTTCCGACGGCGGAGACGGTCAACTCGCTGCGCATGAGCAAGTTCGCCGACCAGATCACCGAGACCCTCGAGTCCGAGGACGTCTCGCTGTTCCGCGACCTCATCTCCTCTTACGAGAACGAGCACAACGTGCCGGCAGCCGAAATCGCTGCTGCGCTCGCCGTGATGGTCCAGGGCGACGCTCCGTTCTTCGTCGAGGAGCTCCCGAGCGTCCCGGACTTTGCCAAGCGGGGACGCGATCGGGACGCGCGCGACGGCGGCCGCGGCCAGGGGCGTGCCCCACGCGGCTCGTCCGAGGGCAGCGCGACGTACCGCATCGCGGTGGGACGCCGGCAGCGTGTTCAGCCGGGTTCGATCGTGGGGGCACTCGCGAACGAGGGCGGGTTCCACTCGAGCCAGATCGGCGGGATCGACATCCGCTCGGACTTCTCCCTCGTCGAGCTCCCCTCGGAGCTCTCGAGCGAGCAGTGGAAGGCCCTCTCGAAGACCCGGATCGGCGGCGAGCTCATCAAGCTCGAGCTCGACTCGGGGCGGCGTCCCGCGCGTGACGGCGACGACTGGAGCTCCCGTGGCGGCCGCGGCGGCGGGCGCGACCGCGATCGTGGCCCGCGCGACGGCGACTGGGGCTCGCGTGGGGGCCGCGGCGGCTTCGCGCGCGAGCGGCGCGACGACTGGGGCGATCGTCGTGACCGCGGCGACCGTGGTGACCGCGGCGGCCGGGAAGGGTTCGCCGGACGTGGCGGCTTCGGCGGCCGAAGCGGCGCTTCGTCCGGGGGCGCTCGGCGTTTCGGCGGGAGCCGCGGCTAAGGACTGGTTCCTAACTCTCACTTAGTTAACAAAGCTGTCAACCCCTAGTGACAAGACGGGTAGAGTCGTGTCAAGATAGTCAGGGGTGGGCAGCGGAAGCGCGGAGACCGCGCAACCGCGATCGAGGTCCGGCTGCAGCCTGCTGGGGGGTGCAGCCGGACCTCGTCGTTTCCCCTCGGAACCCTCTGCGAAGGCCCTCTTCAGGCGCGTTCAATTCTTCCGCCGAGGCATTCCTTGAGGGTCGGGTTTCGATTTGTCCGAGGGTCTGGGCTCCGGTAAAGTATCTGTCTGTTGCCCCCCTAGCTCAGTGGTAGAGCGCCATCTTGGTAAGATGGAGGTCACGGGATCGATTCCCGTGGGGGGCTCTCTGGCGGTGTAGCTCAGTTGGTTAGAGCGCACGACTCATAATCGTGAGGTCGGGAGATCGAGCCTCCCCACCGCTACGGCTCAAGGCCCCGGGAGACCGGGGCCTTTGTCGTGTTCGACGGGCAGGGGATGCATGGCGAAGCAGACCGGCAGATACCGACGCGGGAGGCTGGCAGGGTGGGCGGCCGCCGCCGCACTCGTCGGCATCGTGATCGTGGCCGCCGTCCGGGCTCTGCCCGCCGATACGGGTCCCGCATGGCCTTCCACGGAACCGAAAGCGGTCCGGTTCGCCGCCGTCGGCGACTCGATCACCCAGGGAAACAGCCCGGACTTCAGCGTGGGCCTCACCGGGAGCCTTTCATGGGTGACCTACGCGCGATCGCCTCTTGACCTGTTCGCGGGCGGGTGGGCGGCCGGCGGGGCCACCACGGCACGCATGGCGGCGAATGTCGCGCCCGTCAAGGCGGATGTCCTGGTCGTCATCGCCGGCACGAACGATCTGGCGCAGGGTGTGCCGTTCTCGGTGACGGCATCCAACATCGAGAGCATTGTCGCGACGGTCGGGGCGCCGCGCGTCGTCGTCTCTGCCATCCCCCCGCGCGACTCGGCGCAGGCCGCCACGGCCGCATTCAACGCCTCGCTCAAGGAGTTCGTTCTGGCGCACCGGTGGGAGTGGGTCGATGCGCCGGCCGGGGTGCGACAGGGCGAGCAGTATGCGGCGGGGATGTCGCTCGACGGGATTCACCCGAGCCAAGCCGGCGCGGAGGCGTTGGGGCGAGCGCTCGACGCGGCGATCTCCCGCTGAAGCACGAGCCCGCGCTTCCCGCTAGACTGGCCTTGATGACCGTTACTCAAACGTTACCTGTCCAGTCCCCAGCGGAACCTGCACGCATCCCCCGCCTCGGTTACGTTCCGGCCCTCGACGGGCTGCGCGCTCTGGCCATCGCGTTGGTTGCGGTCTACCACGCCGTCATGCCCGCCCACTTCGGTGGGGCCGGCGGCGTCGACGTCTTCTTTGTGCTGTCGGGGTTCCTCATCACGACGCTCCTTGTCCAAGAGCGCGATGCCACGGGAAGTGTCTCGTTCCGCCGCTTCTACACGCGCCGCGTCGTGCGGCTGTACCCGCCCCTCCTGCTCATGCTCGCCGTCGTCTTCGTGCCCGTCGCGGTGACGATGGGGGTGAAGACCGCGCTCAGCGGCTCCGGGCTCTCGCTGTTCTACCTCATGCCGGTCGGTGCCGAGTCCGGCTCGACCATGCTCTCGCCCTACGAGCACACGTGGTCGCTCGGTGTCGAGGAGTGGTTCTACTTCCTCTGGCCCCCGGCGCTCGTCCTGCTCCTGCGCGGACGACGGCGTGGGGCGGTCATCGCCGCGGCCGTCGCCACCGCGGGCCTCGCCGTCGCTGCATTCGTCGCGGAGGCGGAGTCTGCCGAGGTCTCGTTCATCCTTCGAGCCTGCGGGCTCATGGCAGGCTGCGTTCTCGCGCTCGTGCTTCACGGCACGTCGTTCTCCGTCGGCCGCTGGGCCGGCCTCGCGGGTCTGGGCTTGCTCGCGCTCAGCGTGCTGCGCTCTTCCCTCGCCCCGTTCTCCACCGTCGACGTGCTCACGGCTGACGTCGGGGCGCTGCTGCTCGTCCTGGGCATCATGCGGGGTCCGCAGGGGCTCCTCCACCGGGCGCTGTCCGCGCGGCCGTTGGCTTCGGTCGGCCGCATCAGCTACGAGATCTATCTGTGGCACTACCCGGTGCTCTGTATCCTCGGGGTGCTGAACCACTCCGACTGGCTCGAAGTCGGCTGGATCGCGCTGCCGATCTCCGTCGTGCTCGCCGTCGTCGCCCACCGGGTGACCCAGCCGGTCATCGCGCGGCTCCGCGCGAGGATCTAGCGGCCCCTAGCCGGGGTCGGGCAGCGTGATCTCGAGCGACCAGTCGGCCACGTAGTCGAGCGCCCGCCGGACAGCGCCGAGGGCCACGGCCTCGCCGCCGAGGCCCGAGACCTCGATCTCGGCTGGCGTCTCGGTCAGCTCGGGGAGCGCGGCTCGGATCCCGGGCAGCAGCCGCGCCGCTGCGGGGGCGATGGCGCCGCCGAGAACGACGAGTTCCGGGTTGAGGAGCGTGCTGAGAACTGCGATGACGCGCGCCATCCGGTCCTCGAGCCGCAGGAGGACCCCCGCCGCGGCGGGGTCGCCGTCGTCGGCCGCTGCGAAGACCGCTTCTGCCGTGACGTCGGCGGGACCCAGCCCGGCGAGGCCCTTCGGCTGGGATGCAGCCTCGGCGCCCCATTCGCGCGCAAGCTGCGCGATGCCGTGGGGTCCCACCGCGCCGTCGACCAGCCGCAGGAACGCGAGCTCGCCCGCCGCGCCGTTCCGGCCGCGCAGGAGGCGGCCGGACTCGATGATCCCCGCGCCGAGACGCTCGCCCGCGAGGAGGACGGCCACGTCGTCGAGTCCCTGAGCCGCGCCGCGCCACTGTTCGGCGAGGGCGGCGAGGTTCGCGTCGTTCTCGAGGAGCACGTGCCACCCGTGCCGATCGAAGAGGGCGGCCGCGAGCCCGACGTCGAACATCTCCCAGAAGTCAGAGCCCTCGGCGACGTGCCCGTCCCGGTCCACTGGCGCGGCAACGCCGGCGCCGACGGCGAGGACCTGCCGAGGATCGCGGCCTGCGTTCTCGAGCGACGCGAGGGCCACGCCGCTCACGACGTCGAGGCGCGCCCCGGCGGTCCTCGCGCCGCGGGGGAGGCCCCCCGATGCCGTTGCGAGGATCTCGCCGCCCAGATCCGCCACGAGCGCTGTGGCTTTGTGCGCGCCGATGTCGAGGCCGACGACGACGCCCGCGTCCGCCCGGAAGCCGAAGGACCTCGGCGGCCGGCCGCGCTGGGGACCGGCCCGCTCGGGGATCTGCTCCTCGGCCCATCCGCGCCGCACGAGGTCCTCGCAGACGGCGATCACGGTCGCGCGTGTGAGGCTCGTCTGCTCGACGAGCTCGGTCACCGTGAACGGGCCCCCTCCGCGCAGGGCGGCCAGGACCGTGCGTGCCGTGGCGAAGCGCACGACGTGCGGGCCGACCGGTCGTTCAACCCGCTCGCGCTCGGGGCGCCCTCCGGCTCGTTCGTGCACCGTCTTGACCTCCTCCTGCCACGCCACAATAATGGTGACGCGAGCTATATTTAGATTCTAAATTATCTCTGGACGGCCCTGAAGGCCATCGGCCCTGCCAGTCATCCCACAGCCTCTTTCTCTTCCCCATGACAAGGAGACCCCGTGTCCACCCCTGCCGACTCCGCATTGGACACCACCGCCCAAGCCGACGCCCACTGGTGGCGGCAGGCGGCCGTCTACCAGATCTATCCCCGCAGCTTCTCCGACTCCAACGGGGACGGGCTCGGCGACCTCAACGGGATCACGTCGAAGGTCCAGTACCTCAAGGACCTCGGGGTCGACGCCGTCTGGCTCAGCCCGTTCTACCCCTCGGCCCTTGCCGACGGCGGCTACGACGTCGATGACTACCGCAACGTCGATCCGCGTCTCGGAACGCTCGAGGATTTCGACGCGATGGCGGCAGCCCTGCACGAGGCCGGGATCAAGGTGATCGTCGACATCGTCCCGAACCACACGTCCGACCGCCACGCGTGGTTCCAGGAAGCGCTCGCCTCGCCCAAGGGTTCCGCGGCCCGCCGCCGCTACATCTTCCGCGACGGTCTCGGCGAGAACGGCGAGCTCCCCCCGAACGAGTGGACGTCGATCTTCGGCGGCCCCGCGTGGGAGCGCGTCACCGAGCCCGACGGCACCCCGGGCCAGTGGTACTTCCACCTGTTCGCCAAGGAGCAGCCTGACCTCGATTGGGACAACCCCGAGGTCCACGAGGACTTCCTCAAGACGCTCCGCTTCTGGTCGGACCGCGGCGCAGACGGGTTCCGGGTCGACGTCGCGCATGCCCTCAAGAAGGACATGGACGCCGAGCTCCCGAGCCTCGAACTGCTCCACCGCGCGGACCTGTTCCACAACGGTGAGCACCCGCTCTGGGACCGGGACGAGGTGCACACGATCTACGCCGAATGGCGCAAGGTCTTCAATGAGTACAACCCGCCTCGGACGGCCGTCGCGGAGGCGTGGGTCCATGCAGACCGCCGCGCGCGCTATGCGTCGCCGGAGGGCCTCGGGCAGGCATTCAACTTCGACCTCCTCAAGGCCGATTTCGATGCCGCCCAGTTCCGCACGATCATCAGCAAGAACCTCGCCGAGGCCGCGGCGACCGGAGCCTCCTCGACCTGGGTGTTCTCGAACCACGACGTCGTCCGCCACGCGACCCGCTACGGTCTGCCCAAGGGCAGCGGCCGCGAGGAAGGCGCCGGCGCGGACGGCAAGGACTGGCTGCTCGAGGGCGGCGACCCGTCGCAGGTCGACGCCGAGCGCGGACTGCGCCGCGCGAAGGCCGCGACCCTGCTCATGCTCGCGCTCCCGGGCTCGGCCTATCTGTACCAGGGCGAGGAGCTCGGCCTGCAGGAAGTCGGCCAGATCGCGGACGAGGACCGCCAGGACCCGACCTTCTTCCGGAACAAGGGCGTCGAGGTCGGCCGTGACGGCTGCCGCGTGCCGCTGCCCTGGGAGCCCCAGGGCACGTCGTTCGGCTTCGGCTCGAACGGCTCCCACCTTCCGCAGCCGGCCTGGTTCGCCGACTACGCGGCGAGCGTCCAGGCTGCCGACGCAGGCTCGACCCTCTCCTTCTACCGCCGCGCCCTCAAGCTCCGGCACGAGCTGCGGGCGGCTGAGGCGCTCGGCTGGCAGGATTCCGCGGACGACGACGTGCTGCACTTCGTGCGGCCCGGCGGCTGGCACGTCGTGGCCAACTTCGGGACTGCGCCCGTGGTCCTGCCCGAGGGCGAGGTGCTCCTCGCTAGCGCCGAGGTCGACGGAGGCAAGCTCCCCGGCGAGGCGACGGCCTGGGTGCGCGTGGCGGGCTGACCGCGGCGTCGCGGGTTCGCCGCGGTTCCGCCGGTTGGCTGCGGTTCCGCCGGTGGGCCGCGGTTCCGCCGCTGGTGACCCCCGCTTTTGCGGCCACGCCCCTTCGGTAACGGGGGTCAGCCGGTTCGCCGCGGTTCCGCCGGTTCGCCGCGGTTCCGCCGGTTGGCTGCGGTTCCGCCGCTGGTGATCCCCGCTTTTTGCGGCCACACCCCTTCGTGAATGGGGATCAGCCGGTTGGCTGCGGTTCCGCCGGGGGGCTGCGGTTCCGCCGCTGGTGACCCCCGCTTTTGCGGCTATGCCCCTTCGTGAATGGGGATCAGCCGGTTCGCCGCGGTTCCGCCGGTTGGCTGCGGTTCCGCCGGTTGGCTGCGGTTCCGCCGGTTGGCTGCGGTTCCGCCGCTGGTGATCCCCGCTTTTGCGGCTATGCCCCTTCGTGAATGGGGATCAGCCGGTTCGCTGCGGTTCCGCCGGTTGGC
>NZ_DAIUJO010000018.1:0-43685 GCF_036848755.1 Sinomonas sp.
ATCGTCGTGGCGCACCGGCTCTCGACCGTTCGCCACGCAGACAAGATCGTCTTCCTCTCGGCCGGCAGCGTTGCCGCTGAGGGGACCTTCGAGGAAGTACGTGCGCTGAGCCCCGAGTTCTCGGAGCTCGTCTCCTTGGGGCAAGTGTGAAAGAGGCGCTAGCCGTGCGGCAGATGCTTCGGGTGTCCGCGCCGGAGCAGTTCGAGAGGGAGGGCGCCGCCGGGGTCTCAGTGGTGATTCCGCACTACGGCGACCCCGCGCCCACCCTGCGCCTCCTCGACGATCTCCGGGCCCAAGAGCCGACGGCCCCAGTGCGGATCATCGTGAGCGACGACGCCTCGCCCACACCCTTCCCTCCAACTGCGGACGTCGAGGTCGTCCGGCGCGCCGCGAACGGAGGCTTCGGCAGCGCCGTGAATTCGGGGATGGAGATCGTCGGGACCCCGTTTGCGCTAGTGCTCAACAGCGACCTCCGTGTCGGGCCTACCTTCGTGCGGGAGCTGGTCGCTGCCGCGATGCCCTGGCAGCCCGCTCTCGTCGCCCCGCAGCTGCACGATCCCGGCGGGGCCCCGCAGTGGGTCGGGCGCCATTTCCCGACGGTCGTCCATCAGACCATCGAATGGCTTACTCCGCTCGCCCGCTTCCGGCATCTCGCTGCCCTTCACGAGGCCGTCGGTCACAACACTGACTGCGTGGACGGCGCGGTTGTTCCGGTCGACTGGGCTGTCGGCGCCGCTGTGCTGCTGCCGGTCGCGGAGTTTCGCGCCGTCGGCGGGTTCGACGAGCGCTTCTTCATGAACGCGGAGGAGGTCGACCTTCAGCGGCGCCTTCGCTTCCACGGCGTGCCGTCGATCTTCGCCGGCACCGTCAACGCCGTCCACGAGGGCGGCGCCTCCTCCGACCCCGAACTGCGGCGGGCGTGGCTCGTTGCCGGGCGTCGGACCTATGCCCGGAAGTGGGGCGGAGAACGCAGGCTCAGGACTGCCCTTGCAGCAGCCTCGATGGTCAACGCTGGGGCGAACGCCCTCCGCCAGCTCCTAGGACGGGACGTGAGCGCTCTCGGCACCCTCCGTCGGGAACTCGCGTATCTGGAGGGGAGGACCCGATGAGAAGTCTCCGCCTCCTGCTCGTCACCCCGGCATTCCATGGCTACCACCGATCGATCGCGCGAGCCTTTGCGGGTCGGGGCTACGACGTCCTGACCCACTGCTACGACGCGTACGAAACATTCGCTGACAAGCTCCGCAACAAGGCGTGCTTCGAGTTTCCTGCTCGGCTCGGCTTCGATGATCCTGCTCGAGCCGAGGCATGGGCAACTCGACGTGCCCTCGCTGCCCTCAGCACGGCCCAGCCCGACCGCGTCGTGGTGATCAAGGGGGACACCCTCGGTCCCGAGTTCTGGCAGGATCTCGATGCCCGCCGCACTCCCCGCATCCTCTGGCTCTACGACGACCTGCGGCGCCACCGGTACACCGAGACGTTTCTCCGGGCTGTCGGGCCGGTCGTCAGCTACGCCCGAGCTGAGGCTCTGCAGCTCTCCGAGCGAGGTATCGAAGCCACGTTCGTGCCCAACGCTTTCGATCCGGAGCTGGCCCTGCCGTCCGGCCGACGCACAGGGGAGATCGTGTTCGTCGGGGCCCGCTACCCCAATCGCGTTGAGCTGCTCACCCAACTCGGGCAGGCGGGCGTGCCGGTACGCGCGTACGGGCGCGAGTGGTCGCACCACCCTTTCGACCGGCTGCGGACGTGGGAGCTGGCCCGGCCCTCCGTTCCGGCCGAGCGTGACATTCCGCTCGACCGCGCGTACGCCGTCCAAGCAGAGGCCGCGGCCGCGGTGAACATCCACGGACTTCAGGCCGGTTTGGCCATGCGAACGTTCGAGGTGCCCGGAATGGGCGGTCTCCAGCTGGCGGACCGCCAGGACATCGGTGAGTTCTACGACGTGGGCAAGGAGGTCATGGTCTTCGGGTCGCCATCTGAGCTCGTGGACCTGGCGCTGCGGGCAAAGCGGGACCCCGCCTGGTCCGAGCGCCTTCGGGCAGCTGGGCGGCGCCGGACTCTCGCGCAGCACACCTTCGCGCATCGGGTTGCGGAGGTGGATGCGCTGTGGGCGTGACCCAGCAGGGACTCCTCTTCCCTCGCGATCTGGAGGCATGGCACGTGTGGCAGGGGCGCCAGCACCGGCTGCGGCGGATTCGCACGTCGCTCTTCCCGGGGCGCGCGGGCAGCTTCTGGCTCGCGGTCCGAGGAACCGCACCGTCAGTCCTGGTGGGCCTCGACGCCGAGACGCCGACCCAGTTGGCTTCGCTCGTGCGCCCGATCGGGCTGCTCCCGGAGATCAGCGCAGCTGTCCTCATGCCCGCCCGACGTCCGGACCTGCTGCCCCCGGATGGTTGGCGTTGGCTTGAGGTGCCTCCCGCCGGTGCCCCGCGTACTCCGGTCGGCGGCGGACCCGCGGCTCGATTCTCGGGCGCCGATGGAGCTCCAGACGTCCTGGCCGCCGTCCGGGCCGTGGTGACGATCGGTCACTTCCTGCCGGTGGGCGCGATCGTGAACGGTTGGGCGGAGACTCTCGGCGCGATTCGGGTGGTCGTCCAGCACGGGCTGCTCACCCCTCACGCGCCGCCGTTACCGGCGGAATCCCATTTCCTCGCGTTCAGCGATGCGGACGGCGCGTTCGCAGCGGCGCGACGAGGCGACGTCATCTGTTCAACCATCGGGTCCCAGCTCCTCTGGGCGGCTGGGAACGAACCGTCTGTGCCCGCTGATTCCCAACGCCCGGTGTATCTCGGGCAGCTCCACGGCGCCGAGCTTCCGCGTGGCGTCAAGGGGCGGGCGGCTGCCGACTTCTGCCGCGCGACCGGGGCGATGTACCGGCCCCATCCAGCGGAGACCGATATCGCCTCCCGCGCCCAGCATGCCCTCTGGGAGCGCACCGGCATCGTCGTCGACCGTTCGCGGCGGCCTCTGCGCGAGCTGGGACGCCCCGTGATCTCCGCCTTCTCGACGGGGGTGCTCGAGGCGGCGGCGCGAGGTCTTCCGGCTTGGGTCGTCTTCCCGGAAGCCCCCCAGTGGCTCGCCGAGTTCTGGGACCGCTATGGGATGCGCCGTTGGGGCGGACCTCCGACGGCGTCCCCCTCGAGGCCGGAGCGCGAACCTGCGGCCGCCGTCGCCCATCATCTCGCAGGCCTCATCGGACGGAGCCGCCAGCCCCCGTCCGAGATCGAGCAAACCGCACCGCTGCCTCGAAGGGGAAGAAAATGACCATACTCTGCGTGATACCCGCACGGGGCGGGTCGAAGGGCGTCCACCGGAAGAACATCCGCCTCATCGCCGGGAAGCCGCTCCTCGTCTGGACCATAGAACAGGCCCTCCGTGCCCGCCCGAGCCTCGATGTGCTCGTGTCCACGGACGACGAGGAGATTGCTGGGATCGCCCGCGCCGCCGGCGCTGACGTGCCGTTCATCCGCCCGGCGGCCCTGGCGAGGGACGAAACTGCCACCGAGCCGGTCGTGCGTCACGCCATCGCCGTGCGGGCCCTGCAGGGTCGACGTCCGGACGCCGTCATGCTGCTCCAGGCGACATCGCCCGTGCGCTTCCCGGGGACGCTGGACCGCGCGGTCGAACAGTTCGAGACGAGCGGTGCCGACTCACTCGTGGGGGTCGTGCCACAGCCGCCTTTCCTCTGGCTCTCTGGCGAGGAACCCTTCGCGGCCTACGACCCGGCACACCGTCCACGCAGACAGGATCTCGACGAGTCGGGCTACGCATACCGCGAAACCGGTTCTCTCTATCTCACGCGGACCGAAATCTACGAGCAGGGCGGTCACCGCGTCGGGGGCCGGGTGAGCCTCTTCGTGATGGACGAACGCGAAGGCGTCGACGTGGACACCGAATTGGATCTGCTGGTCGCCGAACGGCAGCTCGAGTGGTTCCGCGACGCGCTCGAAGCGAAGGAAGCAGAGCTGTGATCATTGAGCGGAACATCGCGCCCTACATCGTCCTCGCAGAGGCTCCGATCCTGTCTGCTCTCGCGAAGATCACGGCCAACAAGGAACGGATCGCCTTCTGCGTGGACGAGCATGGAGTCCTCCGTGGTTCCCTCTCGGATGGCGACTTCCGCCGTTGGATCGTCGAGAACCCGACCGCCGAGCTGGACGTTCCTGCCATCGTGGTGGCCAACGCCGCCGTGCGGAGTGCCACTGTTGCCACGCCTCTGCGGGACCTCAGTGTCCACATGGGAAAGGAGATCCGCCATCTCCCGCTCGTCGACGAGCGCGGTCGCCTCGTAGCCGTCGCCGTGGATCGCGCGGACGTCCTCACCATCGGGAAACGGGAGATCGGAGCGGGGCAGCCTGCGTTCGTGATCGCCGAAATCGGGAACAACCACAACGGCTCCGTCGACCTGGCCCGTCGCCTCGTAGACCTCGCGGCGGATGCCGGAGCCGACGCCGTGAAGTTCCAGCTCCGGGACCTCGACGCACTGTACCGCCAGGCCGGTGGCTCGAGCGCGGGCGAGGATCTCGGCGCCCAATACACGCTGGACCTCCTCTCGCGGTTCTCGCTCCCCGCCGGCCAGCTGTTCGGCGTCTTCGACCATTGCCGTGACCGGGGCATCGATGTCATGTGCACGCCGTGGGATGGACCGAGCGTCAGAGCCCTCGTGGAATACGGCATCCCGGCGCTCAAGATCGCCTCGGCGGACCTCACGAACCACGGGCTTCTGCGGGACGCCGCGTCCGCGGGGCTCCCCCTCGTGCTGAGCACCGGAATGTCCCGGGAAGACGAGATCCGCGAATCCTCAGCTCTCGTCCGGGGTCTCGGGGCCAGTTTTGCCCTGCTCCACTGCCAGTCCTCGTACCCCGCGCCGTTCAAGGACGTGAACCTCGCGTATATGGACCGGCTCGCCGAGATCGGCCAGTGCATCGTGGGATACTCGGGCCACGAGCGCGGCTTTCACGTTCCGGTGGCTGCCGTGGCCCGCGGGGCCAAGATCATCGAGAAGCACTTCACGCTCGACGTCGCGATGGAGGGCAACGACCACAAGGTCTCGCTCCTCCCGCACGAATTCGCCGAAATGGTCCGCTGGATCCGGGAGGCCGAAGAGTCGATTGGGGAGAGCGTCCCTCGAGAGGTCTCGACGGGGGAGCTCATGAACCGCGTCAACCTCGCGAAATCCCTCGTTGCGGCCAAGCCGCTTCCCGCGGGCCACATCGTGCAGGAGGCGGACGTCGACATCAAGAGTCCTGGGCGTGGGCTCCAGCCGAACGTACTCCCGCGCCTGCTGGGCCGGACCCTCCGACGGGCGGTGGCTCAGGGCGACTTCTTCTACCGCGGCGACCTCAGCGACGTCGTGCCTGCGGGCCGCGACTTCCGGTTCCGGCGGCCATGGGGTCTGCCCGTCCGTTATCACGATCACGCAGACCTTGCCCGCGACTGCACGCCAGACTTCCTCGAGTTCCACTTCTCCTACAAGGACCTCGAAGTCGACGTGGAGTCCGTCTTCGCCACGCCGCTCGACCTGCGCTTCACGACGCATCTGCCCGATCTCTTCGCCGGGGACTTCCTCGTAGACCTTGCATCGCCCGACCGGGACGTCTGGGAGCGTTCGATCGCCGAGGTGCAGCGGACTATCGGGATCACCCGGTCCCTCACCCAGTGGTTCCGGGAGGACGAGCCGATCCTCGTCGTCACGATGGGGGGCTTCACGCGCGACCGCCACGTTCCCGCCGAACGGAGGGCCGGGATGTACGAGCGGATCGTCGACGCCCTGGGCCAACTCGACACGACCGGCGTGCGGCTCGCAGCCCAGACTCTGCCTCCGTACCCGTGGCTCATGGGTGGCCAGCAGTTCCACAACCTGTTCCTCGATCCGCGGGACACCGCCGAGTTCGCCGCATCGACGGGAATCGGGCTCTGCCTCGACGTCTCGCACTCGAAACTCGCCGCGAACCACCTCGGGATCCCGTTCTCCGAAGCGGTCGAGCTCTTGGCCCCCCACACGATCCATCTCCACCTCGTCGACGCGAAGGGGATCGACGGCGAAGGGGTCCAGATCGGGGAGGGGGAGGTCGACTGGGCGGCGCTCGCGGGACAACTCGACCGGCTTGCGCCCCGGGCTGGTTTCATCCCCGAGATCTGGCAGGGCCACGTCAACAGCGGGGAGGGCTTCTGGACGGCGCTCGACAGGCTCGAGCGATGGTTCTGAGCGTCCGACGGCGGGTGGCGCCGTTCCGCGCGCACCGCACCGCCCTCTGGGTCGTGCCGGTCGCCGACCTCGGCGGAGTCGCCCGGCATGTCCTCGACGTCGCGGAGGTGGGCTTGCCCGGCTGGCGGCTCGTGGTCCTGTGCCCCGAGGGTCCTCTCGCCAAGCGGCTGCGGCGCGCGGGCGCGGCCGTGTACGTCGCCGAGTTCGGCCCGTCGGCGGGCCTGCGTTCCTCCATTGCGGCGCTGCGTCGCACGATTCGCGCGCTGCGCCCCGACGTCGTGCACGCGCACCTCGCCTACGCGGACATCGCCGCCGTCCTTGCGACAAGGCGCACCGCGGTGCTGCTCGCGACCACCGAACACGGGATTGCGGCCGACGACGCGGTGTATCACGGTACTGCGTGGCGGGCTTGGGCGATGGCGAAGGTCCACAGGACTCGCCTCGCCGCAACTGACGTCGCCATAGCGGTCTCCCAGGCGACGCGGGCAACCATGCAGGCCAAGTGGTCGGCGGTCCCCGAGATTGCGGTGATACCGAACGGCGTTGACCCGATGCCTCCCGACGCGGTGACCGGCCCGGGGAAGGCCGCGGCGTCGTCCTGCACGAGAGGACGCGCCGCGGACGGAGGGCTGCGGGTCCTCTCGTTGGCCCGACTCTCACGGGAGAAGGGCCTCGACGACCTCCTTCACGCCTTCGTCGAGCTGCGCCGCATGGATCCGCACGCGAAGCTGACGATCGCGGGGGAGGGGCCCGACCGCGCATCCGTTCAGGCGGCCGTCAGGGCCATGGGCCTCACGGAGGCCGTCGACCTCCCCGGCTTTGTCGATCCCGCAGCCGCGATGGCAGAGGCCGACGTCGTGGTTCAGCTCTCGGTGTGGGAGAACTGCTCCTACACTCTGCTCGACGCGATGACGGCGGGCCTCGGCGTCGTGGCGACGCGGGTGGGCGGAAACCCCGAGCTGCTCCCCGATGGGTGCTTCGCCCCTTCCGACGACCCACGGGGAATCGCCGAGGCCATTGTTCGGCAGGCGGACGACGACGAACGCCCCTGCCTGCCTGTCGGCTGGCCGACGCGGCGGGAGATGGCCGCGCGGATCGTCGCCGAGTACGAAAGGGGCGGCGCACGGTGACGTCCTGGGTTGCGCCGGCACCTCGTCTGGGGGTCGGCGGAAGGGGGAGCCCCGGGGCCCGCGCGACCGGGACGACGGCGTTCCTCACCTTCCTGTCTGCGGCTGGCTTCGTGGTCGGCGGCGTTGAGGTGCCGGGCTTGGGCGTTCCTCTGGACTCGGTCGCTACGGGGCTCGCCGTCCTGGTCGGGCTTGGGTCACGGCCGAACGGCGCGGCGCTTCCCCGCTGGATGCCGGTTCTTGCCTTCGCGGGAGTGCTGTGGATCGCGATGGTCTCGGTGGCCCTCGGCCAACCGGACCTCCGGCGTCTGAGCCATCTCGCCATTGACGCGGCGGCGATCGTCGTCGTTGCCGCGGGTCGCCTCGACCGCACGGCCCTCGGACGCGGCCTCGCGTTCGGAATGGTCGTGGGGGTCGCGTGGGGGACGGCCACCTTCAGGGAGAGCACCTACTCCAACCGCCTCACAGGGATCTTCGGCGACCCGAACACGGCAGGACTCATCATCGTCGTGTGCGCCGGCCTGGCTCTCCCGGTGCTGCGCACGGGCTGGAGCAGGCTGCTCGTGGCAGGGACGGCGCTCGTCGGGGTGCTGCTCACGGATTCGCGGACCACGCTTCTCGCCGCGTCCGCCATGGTTGCGTGGCTGCTGCTGAGACGGTTCCGGACGAACCCGTGGTTTGCCTTGGGCCTGCTCGCGGTCGGTGTTCTCTGGGTCAGCAACGCCACCCGTGAAGGACTGGGCGCCGACGCCTTTGCGGGGCGAGCGGGCAGCGATGCCCTGCGGGCACGGATCGACGAGGCGGCGATCGCGGATGTCGAGTCGAGTCCGTGGTTCGGCCATGGCGCGGGGACAGCACGAACCGTCGTGGACGGGCTCTCGTTCTTCTACCACAGCTCGTATCTCTCGGTCCGGACGGAAGGCGGATGGATCGCCTTCGTGCTGGTCGTCGGCCTTCTGGTGGCCACGTTCGCGGTCCTCGCCCGGCTCGGTTCGCGGCGTGTCCCGCTCTACGAGGCAACCCTCATCGGGATCTCGGTGTGTGCGATCAATCTCGGTGAGGTGCTCATGACCGTGTCGTCCGCGGTCGCGATAGGGGTTTCGATGCAGTATGCGGCTATCACCCAATTTCCGCGGGCCGGTTCGACAGCCGGCCCCTCGGCAGAGACCCAGCGGTTCAGGAGGAATGGGACATGACGGACATTGTTCTCGCGGCCAACAACGGTGAGATCGGCGGAGGGGAGGTCATGCTCCTCGCCATCGCTGAGGTCCTCACGGAAATCGGGGCCAATGTGCTCGTGCTCGGTCCGGAACAGCCAGGAGGACTGGTTGCGGCTGCGCGGGAGCGTGGCTTCAGCACGGACGCCCTCCCGTGCCGAGGGCGGGCTGAGTACATGCTCGCGCTCAGGCGCTGGCGGAAGGCGCACCCCGAAGGGGTCCTGTGGTGCAACGGGCTGATCCCGTCCGCGGCGACGGCAGGGATGCCCGAGCGGATTGTGCACCTCCATCAGCTTCCGGCCGGCCCGCAGCAGCTCATCGTTCCGGCCGCTCGCGCCCGCGCACTGGCGACTCTCGTCCCGTCCCAGTTCATGGCCGCGAAAGTGCGCGGCGCCCGGGTCCTCGCGAATTGGTCGCCGGCGCTCGAGCGGGTGCTGGTCCCGCGGGGGAAGGGCCCGGTCCGCCTCGGCTTCCTCGGCCGGCCGTCCGAGGCGAAGGGCATCCCAGTCCTCGCCGACGCCATGGGCCGCCTCCGGCACCGCGCGCCGCTGCGCTACTTCCTCCGCATCGCAGGCGAGCCTCGGTTCGTGGACGCCCGGGAGCGCGTCGTCGTCGAGGGCCGCATCCGGTCCCTCGGGCCGTCGGTGCAGGAGCTTGGCTGGATGGTGACGGACGAGTTCCTGGGCACGATCGACATTCTCGTGGTGCCGTCCGTCTGGGACGAACCGTTCGGCCTCGTGGTGACGGAGGCCATGTCGGCGCGCGTTCCGGTCGTCGTGACCGACGCGGGGGCCCTGCCCGAGATCGTCGGCCACGATCATCCCTGGATTGCCCGCGCGGGCGACGCCCAGTCCCTCGCCGACGTCATCGCCGAGGCGGCCTCCGCGCTTCCGGCGCACGACGTCGTCGAACGCGCCCATGAGCGCTGGGCCGAACTCTTCTCGCCGGAGGTCGGCCGGGCGTCGGTCAGGAGCCTTCTCGCGGCGCTCGGTCTCGCCCCCGAGGAGAGGCGCGTCGAGCAGGCAAAGGGTGCCCCATGACCGGGCCTGCGGCGTCGGTCGTGGTTCCGACCCACGGGGGAGCCAAGCGGTTGCCCGTCCTCCTCGCTGCGCTCGCGGCCCAGGATACGGAGGACTTCGAGGTTGTGCCGGTCGTCGACGGGGACGTCGACGGGAGCGAGGCGGTCCTCCGCGGCTGGACCGACCGGCTGGCCGTCCGTCCCGTCGTCTTCGAGCAGAACCGCGGCCGAGCCGCCGCGCTCAATGCGGGAGCGGCCGCAGCGGCTGGGCACATCCTCATCCGCTGCGACGATGACCTCGAGCCGTGGCCGGACTTCGTGTCGGGGCATGTGGCGCGGCACGCGGGGGAAGCGTCCGGCGTGGTGGGCCTGACTACGAACGCGTTTCCGGACACGCCGTACGCGAGGGCGTATGGACGCCAGGCCAACGCGCGGTCCATTGCCGCTGCGCTCGCGCTCCCCGCCCAGCGGACCTGGCGGCTCTGGTCGGCCAACGTGTCGGTCCCCGCCGACCTGCACGCACGGCTTGGCGGCTACGACGGACGCTACCGCCGCTACGGGTGGGAGGACGTCGACTTCGGCTATCGCCTGCACCGAGCGGGTCTTCCTGTTGTGGTCGCCCCGGAGCTCATGGCGATCCACCATGGCGCGTCGACGACGACGGCGACCCGCGCCGTGCGAGCGCTCCACTCCGGCGCCGCGCGCGAGACGTTCGTCGCCATCCATGGCGCGGCGGCCTTGGAGGAGTTCGACGGCCCCCCGGGTCCGGTTCGGCGCGGCTGGTGGGACCGGCTCGTTCGAGGGACCAGCGCGTTGGCGACCGAACGGACGCTGCGTGCCTACGGGAGGCTCGTCGATGCGGCGGTTCCGCGGCTGCCCCCGGCGATTGCCGAGAAGGCCATCGCTCTCGCCGTCGAATCGGCAGGCAAGGCCGGCGTCAGATACCCGAAACGCGCGCGCGGCACCTTCTAGGGCTACGAGGAAGGGCGATGGAGGCAGCGCGCCCCCGGGGCGTGGGCCACCGCGCGGGCATGATCGACAGATTCCAGGAGGAGATCCGTTTGGGGGACAGCAGGCCTGTCGTGGCGATTGCCCACGACTACCTCACGCAGCGTGGCGGGGCTGAGCGCGTCGTGCTGGCAATGCACCGTGCATTTCCCGAGGCCTCCGTCTACACCACGCTCTACGATCCGGACGGCACGTATCCGGAGTTCCGCGCGGCGCGGATCGTGACGTCGCCCCTCAACCGCCTTCGAACGCTTCGGAGGCATCATCGCGCGGCGCTCCCGTTGCTGGCCCCGGCCGCGAGCGCCCTTTCGGTGCCGGCCGACGTCGTCATCGCTTCGACCAGCGGCTGGGCGCACGGGTTTCGCACGGACGGCCGGGTGCTCGCGTACTGCCATTCGCCAGCCCGCTGGCTGTACCTGGCCGAGCAGTACCTGGGCAGCGCGACGCGTGGGGGCGTGCGGGGAGCCGCACTCGCGGCCCTCAGGCCGCACCTCGTGCGGTGGGACCGACGGGCCGCGTGGGGTGCGGATCGCTATCTCGCGAACTCGACCGTGGTCCGCGCGCGCATCGCTCGGGTCTATGGCGTGGAGGCGGACATTCTGCACCCCCCGCACAGCGTCGATGTGACCGGAACGCAGGATCCGGTGCCCGGCCTCGAGGATTTCGTCGGCGACGGAGGCCATTTCCTGGTCGTGTCGCGACTTCTTCCCTACAAGAACGTCGACGCGGCCGTCGAGGCGTTCCGTGGGCTGGACGAACGGCTGGTGGTGGTCGGAAGGGGCCCGCTCGCTCGGGCCATCGAAGCCGCCCGGCCCTCGAATGTCCGGCTCGCGGGTCTCGTCACGGACGCCCAGATGCGGTGGGCATACGCCTCGGCGAGGGCCCTTGTCGCCCCGTCCCATGAGGACTTCGGGATCACGCCGCTCGAGGCCGCAGCGTGGGGGAAGCCGACGATTGCGCTCCGGGCCGGCGGCTACCTCGACACCATTTCAGAGGGCGTCACCGGATGCTTCATCGAACAGCCGACGGCGGAGGCCATCCGGTCGGCCGTCCTCGCCTTCCGGGACCATCACTGGGACGCGTCCGCTATCCGGCGGCACGTCGGGCAGTTCTCGGAGGCGCGGTTCAGCGAGCGGCTCATCGCCGAGGTCAGAGCGCTCGTGCGAGCCTAGTCGCGGGCGCGGCGGCCCAGCAGCGATCCCACGACGTCGGCCGCTCTCGAGCGAAGCTCCTCAGCGTAGTCGGACGGTCTCGGCTCGCGGAGGAGCTTCATCCGCAGGTGGTCTCGGTTGATCAGCAGGAGCGACCGGACGAGCTTCCAACGCTCGGCGAGGCGCCGTGACGCTCCCCACCGGGCCCGGAAGAGCTCGACGCGCGACCCACCGCGGGAGATCACCTCCCAGACCGCTCGCTCCGGGTGCCCCTGCCACTCCTCCAGACGACCCGTCGCGGCGGCCCAGCTGACGCCAGCCCCGAGCGCGTTTGCGGCGTCCTCGAGCTCCGCCCACGCTTCCGGAGGGAGCGCCCCGCGGACCGACGCGACGTCGGCAGCGCCTCGGTGCGGGTCCCGAGCGGCGTGGAGGACGATCAAGAGGGCCTGGTCCTTGAGGGCGGGAACCCTGCACGGCCATGCCGCAATCGTCGAATGCCGGCGGCCGCTCCAGAGGCGTTCGAAGAAGTCCTCTGGGGCGATGCCGATGCCGGGGAAGCTGCGATGGACGTCTACGTGGCCCCAGTGCCGGCTCCAGAGTGTCATGGCGTGGTGGAACACGGAGCCGCTCCGGAACGTCGTCGTGACCTCCCATCCGTGCGCCACGAGGATGTCGGCGAGCCGGTCGGCCTGTCCGGGCCTTACCAGGACGTCGACGTCGGTACTCGCACGGCCGCGCGCGTAGAGGCCTCGATCGGCAGCGTAGCCCTTGATGTGCAGGAGGTCGATCCCGGCCTCGGCTGAGAGCCACTCGACCAGCGCATGTGCAAGCTGGATGCGGTCGCTCAGCGGCAGATCTGCCAGCGGCGTATCGGGGCGCGAATGCGCCCTTGTCTCGAGTCCCCCCACGCTCCCATCATTCTGGGCGGCGAAGACGATGGCAAACAGCTAGGGGCGTCCGTTGACCGCGGAGATCGAGAGGGAGACCCAGCGGGTGAAGTCCATCACGGTCTGGGTCGTGGCCGGGGCGTCGGTGGTCACCCCCCGGAAGAAGCGCCAGAGGTTGCGGTGCACCCCGGACCCCACCGCATGACCGCGCCCGAACGTTCCGTCCAGGCCGCGCTGATCGCGGTCCCAGTCGATCATCGTGTATTCGACGGCGTTCGATCCGTCGACGGGCCGGCTCAGGATGACGATGCGTTGATCCGGCGAGATGGCGCGCACATTGAAGGGTTTCGGACCAGTGTCACGGAACGTGACCTTGTCCCCAAGCGCGAGGCTTCGGAAGCTCATGGCGACCCCTAACAACTGCATCCCCGCTCGCGTCCGCGCTGAGATCTCGGGCACCAGTGTAAGCGGTTACGCAAACGGAGGTCATAGCTGTTACGGAAGCGTCACCGATATAACGGCGAGGGCTGCGGGAGTCGGCGGCGGGGCGAACTCTCGGTTCACTTGGCTCACTCGGTTCGCGCCGAACTGTCGGGGGCGTGGGATAGTGTCGCTGCATGGAACAGAAGCCCTATGGGGCGCATCTGACCGAAGGGGGAGCGCGCTTTGCGCTGGCGACGGCGCCAGAGGCGGAGCGGGTGGAAGTCTGCCTGATCGGCAGCGGCGGCGAGCAGACGTGCGTGGACTTGGCGCGCCAAGGCGAGGCCGACGGCGCGATCCGCTGGGAGGGCGAGGTCCCCGGGGTCGGCGAAGGCCAGTTCTACGGATATCGAGTGCATGGGCCGTGGCAGCCCGAGCGGGGCCTCCGGTTCAACCCCGCCAAGCTGCTCCTGGACCCTTACACCCTCTCCGCATCCGGGGGCTTCAAGGGGGAGCAGGAGCTGCACAGCTACGTCTTCGGCCAGCCGGGGACCATGGACACCTCGGACTCGCTCGGCCGGGCCATGCTCTCCGTGCTCTGCGACCATGGCGACTACGACTGGGAGGGCGACCGTGCCCCCCGGCGTCCCTACCACGAGACCATCGTCTACGAGGCCCACGTGAAGGGCCTCACCCAGCTTCATCCTGAGGTTCCCGAAGCGCTCCGGGGAACCTTCCGCGGCGCTGCCCATCCCGCCGTCGTCGGCCATCTCGCCTCGCTGGGCGTCACCGCCGTCGAGCTGATGCCCGTACACCAGTTCATCGAGGATCCCATCCTCGTCGAGAAGGGCCTTTCGAACTACTGGGGCTACAACAGCATCTGCTTCTTCGCGCCGCACAACGCGTACTCGTCCAGTGGGCAGCACGGCCAGCAGATCGCGGAGTTCAAGGACCTCGTGAAGGCCTATCACCGGGCCGGGATCGAGGTGATCCTCGACGTCGTCTACAACCACACGGCTGAGGGGAACCACCTGGGGCCCACGCTCTCGTTCCGAGGCATCGACAACGCCGCCTACTACCACCTCGTGCAGGGCGACGAATTCCACTACATGGACTACACGGGCACGGGAAACACGCTCAATGTCGGCCACCCCCTGACGCTCCGTCTCGTCGTGGACTCGCTGCGGTACTGGGTCACCGAGATGCACGTCGACGGATTCCGGTTCGACCTCGCGGCGTCACTCGCGCGGGAAGCCAGCGAAGTCGACATGGTCTCGCCGTTCTTCGCCCTCGTCGCCTCGGACCCGGTCCTCTCGCGGGCCAAGCTCATCGCCGAACCGTGGGACGTCGGGCCCGGCGGCTACCAGGTCGGCAACTTCCCGCCCCAATGGGTCGAGTGGAATGGCAAGTTCCGCGATTGCGTCCGCGACTTCTGGCGGGGCGAGCCCGGGAAGCTCCGGGAGCTCGCGACACGGCTCTCCGGCTCGGCCGACCTGTATGAGGAAGAGGGGCGAAGGCCCTCCGCCTCCGTGAACTTCGTGACCATCCACGACGGCTTCACGCTCCGCGACCTCGTCTCGTACAACGCGAAGCACAACGAGGCCAACGGCGAGGACAATCGCGACGGGACCGACGACAACCGCTCGTGGAACTGCGGTGTCGAGGGCCCCAGCGACGACCCGCATGTCCTCGAACTCCGCGCGCGCCAGCAGCGAAACCTGCTCCTGGCGCTCATGCTGGCCCAAGGGGTCCCCATGCTCTCCCACGGAGACGAGCTCGGGCGTACGCAGGGCGGGAACAACAACGCCTACTGCCAGGACAACGAGACGACGTGGATCGACTGGGAGCACGCCGACGGCGAGCTGGTCGACTTCGTGCGGCGCCTCGTCCGACTGCGGCAAGAGCATCCCGTCTTCCGCCGCCGCAGCTTCTTCGACGGGACGCCCGTGGCGCCGGCGGAGGGAGATCCGCTTCCCGACATCGTCTGGCTCGACGCCGACGGAACCACCATGGGCAGCGACGACTGGGACGAGGACTGGGCCAAGTCCCTTGCGTTCTTCCTCAACGGCAATGCGGTTCCCGGGGCGAACGGTGCCCCTCGGGACTCGGACGTGCTCGTGATCCTGAACGCCGCGGACAACGACGTCGACTACCTGATTCCCGCCGGCCACTTTCCCGACAAGTGGACGACCGTCCTCACAACGTGTAGTTCCGGGCTAGTGGGGGAACGGACTGGTGCGGGGGAGCGCTTCGTGGTGCCCGCCCGCAGCGCTGTCGTGCTCGAAGCCATCGCAGAGTGAATGGCGGAAGATCGCAGCGTTGTCACCGCGCATCGCTATGATGCGAGGCACCGGGTCCTGTGTGACCCACCACAGATAGAGGAGCTACATGGAGATCTGGCCCGGCACCCCCTACCCGTTGGGCGCGACATTCGACGGAACGGGGACGAACTTTGCCCTGTTCAGCGAGGCCGCCAGCAAGGTCGAGCTGTGCCTCTTCGATGCGGAGCGGAACGAGACGCGGGTCGAGCTCGCCGAGGTGGACGGCTTCGTGTGGCACTGCTACCTCCCGGACGTCCAGCCGGGCCAGCTCTACGGCTACCGCGTGCACGGCGAGTACGACCCGAGCAAGGGGCTGCGCTGCAATCCCAACAAGCTCCTCCTCGACCCCTACGCCAAGGCAGTGCATGGGCAGCCCGAGTGGTCGCAGCCGCTGTTCTCCTACAACTTCGGTGATCCGTCGAGCCGCAATGACGAGGACTCGGCGCCGCACATGATGCTCGGCGTCGTGACCAACCCGTTCTTCGACTGGGGTGCCGACGCTCAGCTGCGCATCCCGTACCACGACACCGTGATCTACGAAGCCCACGTCAAGGGCCTCACCGAGCTGCATCCTGAGGTTCCGGAGAACCAGCGGGGAACGTACGCGGGCGTGGCGCACCCCGCCGTCGTCGCCCACCTGAAGAAGCTCGGGGTGACTGCCCTCGAGCTCATGCCCGTGCACCAGTTCGTCGACGACAGCACGCTGCAGGAGAAGGGCCTGCACAACTACTGGGGCTACAACACGATCGGCTTCTTCGCCCCCCATGCCGGCTACAGTTCCGCGGGCGACCTTGGCTCGCAGGTGCAGGAGTTCAAGGCGATGGTCCGCGCCATGCACGAGGCGGACATCGAGGTGATCCTGGACGTCGTGTACAACCACACGGCCGAGGGCAATCACATGGGGCCCACGCTGTCCCTCAAGGGCATCGACAACGCGCGGTACTACCGCCTCGTCGAAGACGACCCGCAGTACTACATGGACTACACCGGTACGGGCAATTCGCTCAACGCCCGCCAGCCCCACTCCCTCCAGCTGCTCATGGACTCGCTCCGCTACTGGGTCACCGAGATGCACGTCGACGGCTTCCGCTTCGACCTCGCCTCGACCCTCGCGCGCGAGTTCTACGACGTCGACCGCCTCTCGAGCTTCTTCGAACTCATCCAACAGGACCCGGTCGTCTCACAGGTGAAGCTCATCGCCGAGCCCTGGGACGTGGGGCCCGGCGGCTATCAGGTGGGCAACTTCCCGCCGCAATGGACCGAGTGGAACGGCAAGTACCGGGACACGGTGCGCGACTTCTGGCGCGGCGAGCCTGCGACGCTGGGCGAGTTCGCTTCGCGTCTCACCGGATCCGCCGATCTGTACGAGCGGGACGGGCGCCGTCCCGTTGCGTCGATCAACTTCGTCACGGCCCACGACGGTTTCACCCTGCGCGACCTCGTCTCCTACAACGAGAAGCACAACGAGGCCAACGGCGAGGACAACAACGACGGCGAGTCCCACAACCGCTCGTGGAACTGCGGCGCCGAGGGCCCCACGAAGGACGAGAAGGTCCTCGAACTGCGCGCCCGCCAGCAGCGGAACTTCCTCGCGACAATGTTCCTCTCGCAGGGCGTTCCCATGATCTGCCATGGCGACGAGCTCGGGCGCACGCAGCACGGCAACAACAACGCGTACTGCCAGGACTCCGAACTGACGTGGATCAACTGGGAGGCTATGGACCGGCCGCTCGTCGAGTTCACAGCTGCGGTTGCGCGCCTGCGTGCGGAGCACCCCACGTTCCGGCGCAGCAAGTTCTTTCTCGGGAAGCCCGTCCGACTGGAAGAAGGCGACAGGCTCCCGGATATCGTGTGGCTCCGGCCAGACGGCGAGACCATGGTGCCCGAGGACTGGGATACCGCATTCGGCCGTTCGGTGGCCGTCTTCCTCAACGGCAACGGGATCAACGGCGTGGACCGACGCGGGCAGGCGATTACGGATGCCCATTTCCTGCTGTACTTCAACGCGCACGACGGCGAGGTGACCTTCCGCATCCCGTCCGGGAAGTACGCCCCCGGGTGGGACGTGCTCATTGATACGTCAGGAGCGCTTCCGCACGGCAAGGAAGTGCTCGCGGGGACCGAGATCGGAATCGCGGCCAAGAGCCTCGCCGTACTGCGCGCCCACGAGCCTGCCGCCGCCGAGACCGACCACTCCGTTGCGGCCTCCCTCGCAGCGCTCGCGGAGAGCGAGGGGCGGGCCCCCGAGCAGGCTGAGCCCGTACCGGCGGAGCCTGAGACGCCGGTCGAGGAGGCGGCGCAGCCCGAGGAGGAGGCGTCGCAGCCCGAGGAGGCGGCTCCGGCGGAGGAGGCGGCGCAGCCCGAGGAGGCGGCTCCGGTCGAGGACGCAGCGCAGCCCGAGGAGCCTGCCGAGCAGGCGGCTCCCGAAGCACCGCAGCGCCCCTCGAGGGCGAGACGATCCAACACCAGCCCGCGGAGGGGCAAAGACTGAAATGCGTTACCCGTCGTCAACCTATCGCCTCCAGATCCGCCCCGGCTTCACGCTCGACGACGCTGCACGCCTCGTGCCGTACCTCCGGCGGCTTGGGGTGGGCTGGGTCTACCTTTCGCCCATCCTCACTGCGGTCCGAGGGTCCGAACACGGCTATGACGTCGCCGACCCGACGCGGGTCGACCCTGAGCGGGGAGGGGAGAGCGGGCTCGAACGGCTCGCCGCCGCGGCGCACGAGGCTGGGATGGGCATCCTGGTGGACATCGTTCCGAACCACCTCGGCGTCGATGTGCCGGAGCAGAACCCCTGGTGGTGGTCGCTGCTGCGCGAGGGCCGGAACTCCCGGTTCGCCGAGGCGTTCGACGTCGATTGGTCGGCGGGGGAGGGGAAGATCCTCCTCCCGCTCCTCGGCTCGGAATCGGACCTCGACGGGCTCCGGGTTGAGGGCGACCGCCTGTACCTCGGCGAGATGGCTCTCCCTGTCGCGGAGGGCAGCGTGCGGGACGGCGACACGCCCAGGGACGTTGCGGGACGTCAGCATTACGAACTCATCCCGTGGCGCGACGGCGAGACGCGGCTCAACTACCGCCGGTTCTTCACCGTCACGAGCCTTGCGGGCGTCCGGGTCGAGGTGCCGTGGGTGTTCCACGCCGCCCACGCCGAGGTGCGCCGCTGGTTCGACGAGGGTCTGGCTGACGGGCTGCGGATCGATCACCCCGACGGTCTCGCGGACCCCATCGAGTATCTCGGGCGGCTGCGTGAGCTCACCCGGAATTCGTACACAGTCATCGAGAAGATCCTCGAGGCGGACGAGCGGCTCCCGTCCGAATTCCCCTGCGAAGGCACCACGGGCTACGACGCACTCGGCGTCATCGACCGCCTCTTCGTGGACCCCGCCGGCGAGACGCGGCTCAACAAGCTCGAGGCAACCCTCCGCCGTCGTACGCCGGACACGGCAGCGGCACCGTCAGGGGCAGCCGGCAACGGCTACGACGTCGGCACCCAGGCGCGAATCGCCAAGCGGATGATCACCGCTGGTCCGCTTCGCGCCGAGATCCTCCGGCTTGCGCGTCTCGTGCCGGCGGCCGCCGAGGCGCGCGGCCTCGCCGAGGGCGGAGCACTGCCTCGCTCGCTCGCGTCGCCCGACGACGTCGCTGACGCCATCGCCGAGGTCGCCGTCGCCTTCCCGGTCTACCGCACCTATCTCCCGCACGTCCCGGGGGAGGCGGACCTCGTGCGCGAGGCGTGCAAAGAGGCTGCCGCGGAGCGTCCCGAACTCGCCGAGACCCTTGCAGCCCTCGAATCGCTCCTCACCGATCCTGCCACGGAGCTCTGCGTCCGGTTCCAGCAGACCACGGGCATGATCATGGCGAAGGGGGTTGAGGACACCGCGTTCTACCGGCTCTCACGGCTCGGAACGCTGACCGAGGTCGGGACCGATCCTGGCCGCTTCTCCGTGAGCCTCGATGAGTTCCACGCGCGGATGAGCGAGAGGGAGTCATCGATCCCGCACTCCATGACGGCCCTGACCACCCACGACACGAAGCGCAGCGAAGACGCCCGAGCACGCATCTCCGTCCTGTCCGAGTTGGCGGACGAGTGGTCCGAGCTTCTCCCGCGCCTCCTCGAACGCGCCGACCTTCCCGACGGTTCGCTCGCCAATCTCGTCTGGCAGGCCATCGTCGGCGCGTGGCCCGCAGACGCCGAACGGCTGACTGGGTACGCGCTGAAGGCCGCCCGCGAGGGCGCCGTGCACACCACGTGGACCGACCCGAACGGCGAGTTCGAGGGACAGCTGGAGGCGCTCGTCCGATCGGCGGTGTCCGATGCCGCAACCCGGAGCCTCGTCGAGGATTTCGTCGCGAGGATCGAACCGTACGGGGCCTCCAACGGACTCTCGGCCAAGCTCGTCCAGCTCGCGGGGCCCGGCGTGCCCGACGTCTACCAGGGCACCGAGTTCTGGGACCGCTCCCTCACAGACCCCGACAATCGCCGCCCCGTGGACTTCGAGGGCCGGGACGCAGCCCTCGCGGCACTCGACGAGGGCGCCCCGGTTCCGGCGCCGACGGCTCAGGAAGCGAAACTCCTCGTCGTCTCCCGGACCCTCCGACTGCGCCGGGAGCGCCCGGAGCTCTTCGAGGGGTACGTCCCGCTCGAGGCGACCGGCCCGGCGTCGGAGCACGCCGTGGGATTCCGGCGGGGAGCGCGGGGCGCCGTCGTGCTCGCAACCCGGCTTCCCGCCGGGCTCGAGCGCCGCGGTGGGTGGGGGGACACGTCCGTCGTGCTCCCATGGCCCGCTCGCAACGTGTTCACTGACGCCGTCCACGAGGCGGGCCGTCTGCCGCTTGCCGAGGCGCTCGGCGAGCTGCCTGTCGCCCTGCTCGTCCCGGAGGAGAACTGATGACCGAACAGGAGCAAGGCCTCTCCCGCACGTCCCACGAGCAAGGCGACGTGTGGGCGCCGGCAGCGAAGGAGGTCGAGCTCGTCCTCGGCGCCGAACGGCTCGGCCTCGTCGAGCAGGACGGGGGGTGGCGGACCGTGCCGGAGGCCGAGCGTGCCCGCGTCCGCTCGGCATTGGCGCAGGGCGAGCGGTACGGCTTCCTCGTCGACGGCGAGGGACCGTTCCCGGATCCGCGCTCGCTGCGGCAGCCGGATGGCGTCCACGAGCTCTCGGCAGGCTTCGATCCCTCGGCGCATCCGTGGGCCGACGAGGGCTGGGCGGGCCGCGAGCTCGCGGGGTCGGTTGTCTACGAGCTGCACATCGGCACCTTCACGTCGGAAGGGACGCTCGACGCGGCAGCGGAGCGTCTCCCGTACCTCGCCGACCTCGGCATCGGATTCGTCGAGCTGCTGCCCGTCAACGCGTTCAACGGGCCGCACAATTGGGGCTATGACGGGGTCCTCTGGTCAGCCGTCCATGAGGGTTACGGCGGCCCCGCCGCGTACGAACGCTTCGTCGATGCGGCCCATGCCCACGGGATCGGCGTCATCCAGGACGTTGTCTACAACCACCTGGGACCGAGCGGGAACTATCTCCCTAAGTTCGGCCCGTACCTGCTCGAGGGCGGTGGGACCGTGTGGGGCGACGCGGTCAACCTCGACGGCCCGAAATCGGACGAGGTGCGCGCATTCATCCTCGACAACGCCCGGCTCTGGCTCGAGGACTACCGGGTGGACGGGCTGCGCCTCGACGCCGTGCACGCGTTCGTCGACCGGCGGGCGGTCCATCTGCTCGAGGACCTCGCCGTGCTCGCGCACGACGTCGAGCAGCGGACGGGTCGCGTCAAGGTGCTGATCGCGGAATCCGATCTCAACGACCCCCGCATCATCTCGCCACGGGACCACGGCGGCTTCGGGGTGCACGGCCAGTGGAGCGACGACTACCACCACGCCGTGCACGTCGCCCTCACGGGTGAGGCCGAGGGGTACTACTCCGATTTCGCTGATCCCGAGGCGCTGGCGAAAGTCCTCCGCGGTGGCTTCTACCACGACGGCACATATTCGAGCTTCCGCGAACGCTGCCACGGCAGGGAGATCGACGCCGAACTGGTAGCCCCCACCCAGCTGGTCGTGTGCAGCCAGAATCATGATCAGGTGGGCAACCGGGCCGCCGGAGACCGACCGAGTGCGATGCTGGGCTACGATCGCCTCGCTGTCGCGGCCACCCTCGTGCTCGCCTCGCCGTTCACCCCGATGCTCTTCATGGGAGAGGAGTACGGCGCCCGCACCCCATGGCAGTTCTTCACGTCTCATCCTGAGCCGGAGCTGGCCCGCGCGACCGCCGAGGGCAGGCTCAAGGAGTTCGAGAAGATGGGCTGGGATCCGTCCCTCGTTCCCGACCCGCAGGACCCCGAGACACGGCGCCGCTCGATTCTTGATTGGAGCGAGGCGGAGACGGACGACGGCGCACGCCTCCTGGCGCTGTACCGGCGCCTCATCGCGGTGCGGCAGGAGCTTCCCGGCCTGTGGAGGGGGCGCTTCGATGAGACCGAGGTGGTGACTGGCACAGACAGCGGAGCGAGATGGATCGCGTGGACCCGTCCGGGAGCGTCGGTTGCGGCCAACCTCGGCCCAGGGCCGGCCGAGCTGCGCGTCCCAGGTGCCGCAGGGCGACGAGTTGTCGTCACGACGCATGAGGCGATCCGCGTCGACGGTGCCGTCATCGCGTTCCCGGGTCCGGGCGCCGTCGTCCTCGGGGACTAGGCGAGGCCAACTGCTCGCAACGCAGAAACGCCCCGTCCGGCGCTGCCGGACGGGGCGTTCGTTGCTCGTGAGGGCTTCTAGGCCCTGCGGCGGTGCATGATGGCGCCCCAGATGAGGAGGACGATGATGGATCCCACGATGGCGGTGATCCACGTGCGAATCTCGAAGAAGGTGCCGATCGTGTTGAAGCCGAAGATCAGGCCGCCGATCAAGCCTCCCAGCCAAGCGCCGACGACGCCCAGGATGAGAGTCGCAATCCAGCCGCCGCCCTGCTTTCCGGGGAGGATGGCCTTTGCGATGGCCCCGGCGATCAGGCCGAGGATCAGAAATCCGATGAACCCCACGTTATTCTCCTTTGCTGGTGCGCGTTCGGTAGAGAACTACGTATTCCCCGCTGATGCAGTTGTTCTAACACGCGAGCACGTGCCCGTCACGGTTGTCGCAGAGACGATGCCGAATCTTTATAGGATGGTGGGCTGTGACGTACATCGCAGATTCCATCCGTTATGAATCCATGCAGTACAACCGGGTTGGCCGCAGCGGCCTCAAGCTGCCGGCCATCTCACTCGGCCTCTGGCACAACTTCGGCGACGACAAGAACTTCGAGGAACAGCGCGCGATCCTCCGGCGGGCCTTCGACCTCGGAGTCACGCATTTTGACCTGGCCAACAACTATGGGCCGCCGCCGGGGAGCGCGGAGTCAAACTTCGCCCGCCACCTGCGCGAGGACTTCCGCCCGTACCGGGACGAGTTGATCATCTCGACCAAGGCCGGCTATTTCATGTGGGACGGGCCCTACGGCGAGTGGGGATCTCGGAAATACCTGATCTCAAGCCTTGACCAATCGCTCAAGCGCATGGGCGTCGAGTATGTCGACATCTTCTACAGCCACCGTCCCGACCCGGACACGCCGCTCGAGGAGACCATGGGGGCGCTCGACTATGCGGTGCGCTCGGGCCGGGCGCTGTACGCGGGGATCTCGTCCTACTCGCCCCAGCAGACGCTCGAGGCCGCCCAGATCCTGCGTGATCTCGGCACGCCGCTGCTGATCCACCAGCCGAGGTACTCGATGGCCGACCGCTGGACCGAGCAGGGCAGCCCGAATCTCTATCAAGCACTGGACGAGGTCGGCGCTGGATCGATCGTCTTCTCGCCCCTGGCCCAGGGCCTCCTGACGAATCGCTACCTTCATGGCATCCCCGAAGATTCGCGCGCGGCGAAGGAGCACTTCCTCAAGTCCTCGGCCATTACAGAGGACAAGGTCGAGATGGTCCGCGCCCTGGACGCCATCGCCCGCGAACGCGGCCAGACGCTCGCCCAGATGGCGATCGCGTGGGTCCTGCGGCCGCAGCCCTCCGGGGCCTCCCCGGTGACGTCGGCCCTCATCGGAGCCTCGTCCGTGGGGCAGCTCGAGGATTCGCTCGGCGCGCTCGCAGCGCCCGAGTTCCTTGACGAGGAGCTCGCGGAGATCGACCGCGTTCTCGCGGGCCACTGACCAACCGGCAGGCCCGCAGGCGGGACCCCGCACCTCGTGGGTTGCGGGGTCCCGTCGCGTCGGGGGGCGTTCGCGTCAGTGGTGCTTCAAGGTGAGGCTGGCGGGGCGTCGCCCGAACAGGAAGTAGGCGATTGGCCCGAAGGTGTTGATGAAGGTCGCCGCGAACCACGCGGCCTTCCGTCCGTTGATCTGTGCGGCGGGACGGCGGGCGAGATCCCGCCAGGCGAGCAGTTTGAGGCCTAGCTCGATCGTTGCGGCGCTGACGACCCAGAACCTCCTCCGCCCGCTCATGGTCTTCCATTTCCTCTGGGCGCGGCGTGCCATAGACCCTCCTGTGAAATGCTGTGTTTCGAGTCTAGGTCCGGTTGGTCGGAAAGGCGTTGGGTAGGATGACTTTGCTCTCCGGCGTCGGACGCATCCTTCGCCGGTGCCAGTTAATCTGCAAGGAGAACCGTGTCTGAGAACCCGATCCGTGTGGCCATCGTCGGCGTGGGCAACTGCGCCGCCTCCCTCGTCCAGGGAGTGCACTACTACCGCGACGCGGACCCGGGGGAGACCGTCCCCGGTCTCATGCACGTCCAGTTCGGGCCGTATCACGTGAGCGACCTCGAGTTCGTTGCCGCGTTCGACGTCGATGGCAAGAAGGTCGGCATCGACCTGGCCGAAGCGATCGGCGCGAGCGAGAACAACACGATCAAGATCGCCGACGTGCCGCCGACCGGTGTCACCGTCCAGCGCGGCCACACCCTCGACGGCCTCGGCAAGTACTACCGCGAGACCATTGAGGAGTCCGACGCCGAACCCGTCGACGTCGTTGCCGCGCTGCGCGAGGCCAAGGTCGACGTGCTCGTGTGCTACCTCCCGGTCGGCTCCGACCAGGCCGCCAAGTTCTACGCCCAGTGCGCCATCGACGCCCACGTCGCGTTCGTCAACGCCCTCCCCGTGTTCATCGCAGGCACCCCCGAGTGGGCGCAGAAGTTCACCGAAGCGGGCGTGCCGATCGTCGGTGACGACATCAAGAGCCAGATCGGCGCCACCATCACCCACCGTGTACTCGCGAAGCTCTTCGAGGACCGCGGCGTGACCGTGGACCGGACGTACCAGCTCAACGTCGGCGGCAACATGGACTTCAAGAACATGCTCGAGCGCGAGCGGCTCCAGTCCAAGAAGATCTCCAAGACGCAGGCCGTGACGTCGAACGTCCAGGCCGAGCTGGCGGCGCGTGACGTGCACATCGGCCCGAGCGATTACGTCGAGTGGCTCGACGACCGCAAGTGGGCGTTCGTGCGGCTCGAGGGCCGCAACTTCGGGGACGCCCCGGTCTCGCTCGAGTACAAGCTCGAGGTGTGGGACTCGCCGAACTCTGCGGGCGTGATCATCGACGCCGTCCGTGCTGCGAAGATCGGCCTCGACCGCGGCATCGGCGGCCCGCTCGTCTCGCCGTCCGCGTACTTCATGAAGTCCCCACCCGAGCAGCGTGCCGACGACGTCGCCCGCGCCCAGGTCGAGGCGTTCATCCGCGGCGACGTGGAACGCTAGGCGAGACGGGCGCACTCAGCGAGCGCCGTCGTCGTGCGCAGAAGGCCCCGGTTCCTCAGGATGCGGGGCCTTCTGCGTCGCCGCCAGGGGGCCTGACCCTCCCCCCCTATCTGGCAGCTACATGGGCGGCCGCTTCCCCGGATGAAGTCAAGGGCCGGCGCGGTGCTGTTGAGCGCGCCTGCGGCGCGGCAGCTCCGCCCTTGACGCGTCTTTGGGCCCCGCGTAGACCGAAAGGGTCATCGGGCCCGCCCTGGCTGGGCAGCGTAGAGGGGCGGCCCTCCACTTGGTCTCGTCGCTGGCACCTTGGAGTCTGTCATGACTACCGAACGCTTTGACGTCCTTCGCGAGCAGGTCCGCGGTCAGGTCATTGAGGATGGAGACGCCGACTACGACGCCGCACGCCGCGTCTTCAACGGTATGGTGGACCGACATCCGGCGGCGATCCTGCGCGTGTCGCAGGTCGCCGACGTCATGGCGGCAGTTCGCTTCGCGCGGGGACTCGGAATAGATCTCGCCATTCGTGGCGGCGCCCACAGCGCCCCGGGCTTCGGGACGGTGGACGACGGGCTTGTCCTCGACTTCTCGGCCCTTCGTGGTGTTCGGGTAGACCCGGCCGCTCGCACTGCGCGCGCTGAGGCCGGTGCCACGTGGGCGGACTACAACCACGCGACCCATGCGTTCGGTCTCGCGAGCACAGGCGGCATCATTGGTTCGACCGGGGTTGCCGGCCTGACCCTGGGCGGCGGCATCGGCTACCTTTCGCGAAAGTACGGCCTCGCCTGCGACAACCTCGTCTCCGCCGATGTCATTCTCGCGGATGGAACGTTCGTCAGAGCGAGCGAGACCGAGAACGAGGATCTGTTCTGGGCACTCAGGGGTGGAAGCGGAAACTTCGGGGTTGTGACGTCTTTCGAGTTCAACCTGCACCCGGTGGACACGGTCCATGTCGGACTCGTCTTCTTCGACGCCGCGCTCGGTGTGGCCGTTGGCTCGGCGTATCGGGAATGGCTCGCTGCAGAGCCTGAGGAGATGGGGGCATTCTTCGGGTTCCATCAGGGGCCGCCAGTCCCCTTCCTGCCGGAGGAATGGCACGGCAAGCCCGTCGCTGTCGTGGGAGGCATGTGGACCGGAGACGTCGATGCGGGACCGGCACACTGGCAGCCCATGCTCGACGCCGGGCCGGTGCTCGGCTCCATGTTCGCCCCTCTGCCGTACCCGGCGCTCAACATCATGTTCGATGGGCTCAACGGCGTTCCCGGGCTTCAGGGCTATTGGAAGGCGGACTTCCTCCGCACGCTCAGCGACGACGCGTTGCGCGTTGCTGTCGAGCACGCCCCGGGCATCCCGACAGTTCACTCCGCCAACCACTTCTACCCGATCGACGGGGCCGTGCAGCGGGTGGCGCCCGAGGCGACAGCCTTCGCCTACCGGAACGTGGCCTTCGCCCCAGTCATCGCCGGACAGTGGCCAGACCCCGCCGAGAACGAGAAGAACATCGAATGGGTGCGGCACTATTGGTCCGCACTTCACCCTTATTCGGAGCCAGGAGGCTACATCAACTTCCAGGACGCCGACGACCAGACGCGGATTGTGGACAACTACGCAGTCAACTACGGCAGACTCTCCCGCATCAAGGCGAAGTACGACCCTGACAACTTCTTCCACGTCAACCAGAACATCAAGCCCGTCCGGGCGGCCGTCCCTGATACTGCCGCCATTCCTCCCTCGACCGCTGTGCCCCCCGAGGTGACCCCGATGGGATAGGTGAACCAGGGCGGAACGTTCAGAGGATCCAGAGCGCCCTCGAGGGGCTGACGGCGCGGGCCGTCGGCCCCTTCCTCAGAAGAGTCCTTCCGGCCGTCCTTGCTCGTCGAGGCCCATCCGCAGCGCGCCGGGGTTCTTCGGCAGGCCGGGCATCGTCATGAGGGTTCCCGTCACGGCAACAATGAACCCCGCACCGGTCCGGACGCGGAGCTCTCGGACGTGGACCGTGAACCCTTCGGGGGCACCGAGCAGCGCCGGATCGTCCGAGAACGAGTACTGCGTCTTCGCCATGCACACGGGCATCGAGTCCCACCCGTTCTCGCGGATCTGGACGAGCTCGCGGCGCGCGGCGTCGGAGAACTCGACGCCGGCGCCCCCGTAGACCTCACGGACGATCGTGCCGATCTTCTCCTCGACGGGCAGATCGAGGGGGTACAGCTGCTGGCAGGTCGCCGGCGTCGACAGCGCTGCCAGCACTTCCCGCGCGAGGTCGTCGCCGCCGTCGTCCCCGCCGCCGCGCGCCCAGACGTCCGCGACGGCAGCCCGCACGCCCGAGCCACGGCACCAGGCAAGTACCGTGCCGAGCTCTTCCTCGGTGTCCGTCCCGAAGCGGTTCACCGCGACCACAGGTTCGAGACCGAACTTCCGTACGGTGGCGATGTGCCGGGCGAGGTTGGGCATGCCGCGCTCGAGGGCCGCGACGTCGGGCTCGGACGACCTGTCGAGGGGTTGGCCGCCATGGTGCTTGAGCGCGCGCACGGTCGCAACGAGGACGACGGCGGAGGGCGCCACGTCCGCGCAGCGCGCCTTGATGTCTACGAACTTCTCCGCGCCGAGGTCCGCGCCGAACCCCGCCTCTGTCACGACGACCTCGGCGAGGCGGCGCGCCGTCGTCGTTGCGATCACCGAATTGCAGCCGTGGGCGATGTTCGCGAACGGGCCGCCATGGACGAGGGCGGGCGTCCCGGCAATGGTCTGGACGAGGTTCGGCTTGATCGCGTCCTTGAGGAGCATCGCCATGACGCCTTGGGCACCCAGAGCCGCGACCGTGACAGGGCGGCGGTCGTACGTGTAGCCGAACGTGATGCGGGCGAGCCGCTCCGTGAGGTCCCGCGGCGAGGTCGCGAGGCAGAAGACGGCCATGACCTCTGAGGCCACCGTGATGTCGAAGCCGTCCTGCCGCGGCACGCCCTGCGCGGGGCCGCCGAGGCCGACGACGATGTCGCGGAGGCTCCTGTCGTTCATGTCCATGACCCGGCGGAACGTGATGCGGCGTGGATCGATGCCGAGCTCGTTGCCTTGGAAGATGTGGTTGTCGATGAGCGCGCACAGCGCGTTGTTGGCGGACGTGATCGCGTGGAAGTCGCCCGTGAAATGGAGGTTGATGTCATCCATCGGGAGGACCTGCGAGCGGCCGCCGCCCGTCGCGCCCCCCTTCATGCCGAGCACCGGACCGAGGCTCGGCTCCCGGATGGCGATCATGGTGCGCTTGCCGGCGCGGGCAAGGGCGTCCGCGAGACCGACCGTGAGCGTCGACTTCCCCTCGCCAGCGGGGGTGGGCGAGATGGCGGAGACCAGAACCACCTGGCCGGGCGTTCCCGCGGGAGGGAGCCGAGCGACGTCGATCTTGGCCTTGTAGCGGCCGTACAGCTCGAGGGCTTCCTCCGGGATTCCTGCTGCAGCGGCGATCTCGCCGATGGGGCGGAGGGTTGTGGCCCGGGCGATCTCGAGGTCGCTGGGCATCGCAGCCGTGGCGCTCATGGGCCTCACCCTATCGCGCCGCCGAACAGATGGTCAGGTAGTCACGCGAGGCGCCGTGGCGTGGGCCCGGACAGCACGCCGGTACGCGGCACGCGTCCCCTCTGCCGTCTGCTCCCAGCCGAAGCGCTGCGCGTAGATCGAAGCCGCCCGGCCCAAGTCCACCCGCGTGGACGGGTCGTCGTAGAGCTGCTCGAGGACGGCCGCCCACTCCACGGGATCGTGGCCTCCCACGAGGAAGCCCGTACGCCCGTCGCAGACGGCCTTCGGCAGGCCGCCGACGCGCGCAGCGACGACCGGCGTGCCGCACGCCTGCGCCTCGAGCGCCACGAGTCCGAAAGATTCCGAGAAGCTCGGCATCGCCACCACGTCAGCGGACCTGAACCATTCGGCGAGGACGCCGGCCGGGACCGGGGGGAGACGGTGGACAACGCCATCGAGCCCCTCGCCCCGTGCGAGTTCGTCGAGGTCGAGCCCGAGGGAGCCGCTCGGGGCGCCGATGATGGTGACGGCGAGCGGGATGTCCGGACGACGACGCCGCAGCTCGCCCGCCGCTGCCACGAGCACCTGGGGCCCTTTGAGCCGCTGCAGCCGGCCCGCGAACAGGATGTGGAACGTCGCCGCCGGCACCCCGGATGCGACCCGCGACCGCGAGCGGAAGGCAGGGCGGAAGATGTCGAGGTCGACGCCCGGGTTCACGATGTCGATGCGGTCCTCGTCGACGTCGTAATGCCGCACGAGCTCGTCCCGCTCGGCCGCAGTGTTCGCGGTGAGCCACGTGGCACCGTCGGCGATGAGCTGTTCCCCGCGCTCGCGCCACGTCGGTTCGGGCAGATCGCCCGCGGCGAGGTGGCGGTTCTTGACCCGCGCCATGGTGTGCATGGTGTGGACGAGCGGAACGTCCCATTCGGCGGCCGCGCGGAGCCCAGCGAGACCGGATACCCAGTAGTGGCTGTGCACGACCCGCGGGCGCGGAGATCCCTGCATCCGGCGGAGCAGCCCGTCGGCGAACTCGTCAGCGATGGGGGGCATCTGCTCCTTGGCGAGCCTCCGTCGCGGACCGGCCTCCACGTGGTGGACCCTGACGCCGGCGCCGAGGGCGACCGTGTCCGGCTGCAGGGGATCGGTCGCGCGCGTGTAGATGTCGACGCCGAGGCCGTCCTCGGCGAGGGCGCGCGCGAGGTGGCTGATGTACACGTTCATGCCCCCGGCGTCGCCCGCTCCGGGCTGCTCGAGGGGCGACGTGTGGAGGCTGATCATCGCCACGCGGTCCTGGTGCTGCACGCATACTAGGCTACGGTTTCCCCGACACTGCCCCCGCAGCCGCCCCCCGGGGGGCGCGACTCCGCGGGGCGCTCCGGGCGCCGCCGGTAGACTCGGGGCGTGACTTCCACGCCCGAACCCGCAGTAGAACGCCTGCCTCGCCTTCCCGAGCGGGCCGCCGTCGTCGACCTCGAGGCGGTCCGGCACAACGTCCGCCTCGTGCGCACGGTCGCGGAGCCCGCGCGCGTCATGGCTGTCGTGAAGGCGGATGCGTACGGGCACGGTGCGGTCCCCGTGGCCCGCGCTGCGCTCGAAGCGGGCGCCGCGTGGCTGGGCGTCGCGCACATCAGCGAGGCGCTCACGCTCCGGGCCGCGGGCATCGACGCACCGACCCTCGCGTGGCTCCACACGACGGACAGCAACTTCTCGGCCGCGGTGGGCGCCGGCGTCGACCTCGGATGCTCCGGCTGGGAGCTCGGCCGGATTGCCGATGCCGCGCGCGAGCAGCAGCGCCCCGCCCGCGTGCACCTCAAGATCGACACCGGACTCGGCCGCAACGGTGTGACGCCGGACCGCTGGGAGGCCGTTCTCGACGAGGCCACCGACTATCAGGATCAGGGACTGCTCCGCGTCGTCGGGGTCTTCAGCCACCTTGCGGTGGCCGACGAGCCCGACCGGCCCGAGACCGACGTCCAGCTCGCCGTCTTCCGCGACGCCGTCGCGCTCGCAGAGGACGCCGGGTGCGACCTCGAAGTGCGCCACATCGCCAACTCGCCGGCGATCTTCTCTCGCCCCGACACCCATTTCGATCTGGTCCGCGCGGGTATCTCGATCTACGGGCTCTCGCCCTTCCCGGACCAGCGCTCCTCAGACCTTGGCCTGCGCCCGGCCATGACGCTGCGCACCCTCGTCTCCCAGGCCAAGCGCGTCCCGGCAGGCCAGGGCGTGAGCTACGGACTCACCTACCGAACCCCCGGCGAGAGCGCCCTCGGGCTCATTCCACTCGGGTACGCCGACGGCGTCCCGCGGACGTCCAACGGCGGGCCGGTGCGCATTTCAGGCACGACCTACCGGGTGGTCGGGCGCGTCGCGATGGACCAGATGGTCGTGGACCTCGGGCCCGACGCCGACGTCGAGTCGCTCGCGGGCGGCGAGGCCGTGCTGTTCGGGACGGGAGACGACGGCGGCCCGACGGCCGACGACTGGGCCCGCGCCGCCGGGACCATCAACTACGAGATCGTGACCCGCATCAGCCCGCGCGTGCCGCGGATCCACGTGGATTCCGCGCCCCCCGAGCCCTCCACGGGGCTCACCCCAGGCGCCGTGGCGACTGTCGCGGGAGGGCCGGCGTGAGCGCTGGCCCGCATCACCCCGGCTCCGGGCCGACGTGGGAACTCAGGGCCCGGCCGACGACGGCGGAGGAGACCCAGGCGCTGGGCGCGGCGCTCGGGCGCGTTCTCGAGGCTGGCGATCTCGTGGTCCTGACGGGCGCGTTGGGTGCCGGGAAGACGACGTTCACGCAAGGTCTGGGCGCAGGTCTCGGCGTGCGCGGCGGGATCATCTCGCCGACGTTCGTCCTGGTGCGCATCCACCCCAACCTGCCTGACGGTCCGCGGCCGGGAGGCCCCGACCTCGTGCACGTCGATGCCTACCGCCTCGAGGGGGAGGGCGAGGTCGAGGATCTCGACCTCGAGAACTGGGTCGACACGTCCGTGACGGTCGTCGAATGGGGGCGTGGGCTCGTCGAAGGACTTTCCGAGTCCTGGCTCGACATCGAGCTCGAGCGGGGACCCCTGCCTCCCCCCGCCGGCGGAGCAGCGGGCGCGGACCCCGAAGTCGACTTCGACCCCGAGGGCGCGGAAGCAACCGTGGACGAAGAGTACGACGACGACGAGCCGCGCCTCGTCGTCGTGCGCGGATTCGGCCCCCGGTGGGCCGAGCCCCCAGCCCTGCCGGGTGCCGTCGCCGCCACGGCCGGAAGGTCGGGGGAGGCCCGGTGATCCTCCTCGTCATCGACACGTCCGCCATCGCGTCCGCCGCCGTCATCCGGTGGCACGAGGACGAGCCCCGTGGCGCCGTCCTCGCCCAGTTCGCGACCGAGGACACCAAGTCGCACGCCGAAGTCCTCGCCCCCGGCATCCGCGCGCTGCTCATCGAACAGGAGCTCACTGGCGCCGACGTCGAGCGGATCGTCGTCGGCGTGGGCCCCGGCCCGTTCACGGGGCTCCGATCCGGCATCGCGACGGCGCGCGCCCTCGCTTTCGCCTGGGACGCGCCGCTCGCGGGCCTGATGAGCCTCGACGCGATCGCGTGGGACGTCCTTGCCGGAGCCAGGCCGCCCGCGTCCGACTTCGTCGTCGCGACCGACGCCCGGCGCCGCGAGGTGTACTGGGCTCGGTACTCGCCGCGCGGAGTCCGCCTCGACGGGCCGCACGTGGCCCACCCCGACGCGCTCCCCGCACTCCCGGTCTACGGCGCGGGCGGCGGGATCTACCAGGAGAAGCTCGAGGCGGGGGGCGCCGTCGTCGTCCGGGCCTTCGAGAGCGCGCAGCCCACGGCCGCGTCCTTGGGGCTCGCCGCCGTCGAACGCCTTGCGCGCGGTGAAGAGCTGCTCGACACGGCGCCGCGCTATCTCCGGGAATCCGACGCGAAGGTGCCCGGACCGCGGAAGAAGGCGCTGTGACATTCCAGGCGGAGTCCCTGCCGGACGGTATCGAGCTGCGGGACATGACGGACGCGGACGTCCCCGCGGTCCACGCGCTCGAGAAGATCCTGTTCCCGGCCGACGCGTGGCCCGAACGCATGTTCCGCGACGAACTCTCGCAGCCCGGGACGAGGCGGTACTACGTCGCCGAGGAGCGCGGACCCGAGGGTGAGCCACGGATCGTCGCGTACGCCGGGGTCATGTGCGTTCCGCCGATCGCGGACGTGCAGACCATCGCCGTCGTGCCGGACCGCGAAGGCCGGGGGATCGGCTCGGCCGTGCTCACGGAGCTCATCGCGGAGGCGCGGAGGCGCGGCGCACGGGACGTCCTGCTCGAGGTGCGCGCCGACAACCCCAGAGCGCAGGCGCTGTACCTTCGATTCGGCTTCGCTCAGATCCACACCCGCCGCCGCTACTACCGCGATGGCGTCGACGCCTACATCATGCAGCTGCCGCTTGTGCGGCCCGAGGAAGGAGAGCAGTGAAGGAGCCACTCGTCCTCGGGATCGAGTCTTCGTGCGACGAGACGGGCGTCGGGATCGTGCGTGGCACGAAGCTGCTCGCCAACACCGTCTCCTCCTCGATGGACGAGCATGTCCGCTTCGGCGGCGTGATCCCCGAGATCGCGTCCCGCGCCCACCTCGATGCCATGGTGCCCACTCTCACGGAGGCCCTCGAGACGGCCGGAGTCACGCTCGAGGACGTCGACGCGCTCGCGGTGACGTCCGGCCCGGGCCTCGCCGGAGCGCTCATGGTGGGCGTGTGCGCCGCGAAGGCGCTGGCCGTGGCCACCGGCAAGCCGCTCTATGCGATCAACCACCTCGTCGCGCACGTCGGGGTAGGCCTCCTCGACGGCGGGGTCTACGGCGGCGCGTTGCCCGAGGACCTGGGGGCGCTGCTTGTCTCGGGCGGCCACACCGAGATCCTGCGCGTGCGGAACATCGCCTCCGACGTCGAGATGCTCGGCTCGACCATCGACGACGCGGCGGGCGAGGCCTACGACAAGGTCGCCCGGCTCCTCGGCCTCGGCTATCCCGGAGGACCGGCCATCGACCGGCTGGCCAAGGACGGCGACCCGCGAGCCTTCCGCTTCCCCCGCGGCCTGACCCAGCCCAAGTACATGGGCTCGCCCGAAGCACCGGGCCCGCACCGCTACGACTGGTCCTTCTCGGGGCTCAAGACGGCGGTCGCGCGGTGCGTCGAACAGTACGAGGCGGCGGGCAAGCCCGTGCCGGTCGCGGACATCGCGGCGTCGTTCCAGGAGGCCGTGGTCGATGTTGTGACCTCGAAGGCAGTTCTCGCGTGCCGGGAGCACGGCCTGCGCAATCTCCTGCTCGGCGGGGGCGTGGCCGCGAACTCTCGGCTCCGCGAGCTCACGGCCGAGCGCTGCGCCTCCGCCGGGATCTCGCTCGCGGTCCCCCCGTTCTCGCTCTGCACCGACAACGGGGCGATGGTCGCGGCCCTCGCGGCGCGGGTCATCATGGACGGACGGGCGCCGAGCGAGCTCTCCTTCGCGCCCGATTCGTCGCTCCCGGTCACCACCGTCTCGGCCTGAGCTTGCGCCGTCACCTTTGCGGGGTGCGGCTCGTTGCGCCGTCACCTCTACCCGGTAGAGCTGACGGCGCAAGGGGTCAGGGCTCCGCGTACCAGGGCCGGAGCTCGGCGTACGAGGGGTCGGGGCCGGAGCTCGGTGTACGAGGGGTCAGAGCTCCGCGTCGCGGCCCTTCCGCCAGGCCAGGAAGGCTTCGACCCCTCCGTAGATCGCCGCGCCCACGATGACCAACAACGCGGCTTGGGCATGCGAGGTGACCGCGAGCACCCCCGCGAGCAGCGCCGCGACGAGCAGGACCCGACCAGGCGAGCGGCGCCGTCGTGCTGGCGGCTCGCTCACGCCGGGTGGCCCTCCCGCATGAGGCGCGCCTCCTCGAGCACGACGGCGCGCAGGTCGCCGCCGTGCGCCTCGGCCGTCCGCCGCTGCCGCTGGTAGCCCGCGCCGCGGCGCACGATGCCCTCGACGTTGCGGAGCTCGTCCGCGCAGCCGAGGTCACGGGCGATGGGCTCGAGACGGTCGAGGGTCTCGGCGAGGTGTTCCGTGACGAGCTGTTCCCGGCCGGCCGCGTCGAGGATGATGATCGCGTCGAGCCCGTACCGCGCGGAGCGCCACTTGTTCTCCTGCACATGCCACGGCGGCATCGTGGGGATCCTGCCGCCGCGGTCGAGGATCCTGGATGCCTCTTCGACAAGGCACTGGGTGAGCGCTCCGATAGCGCCGACCTCCTCGAGCGTCGAGAGCCCGTCGCACACGCGCATCTCGATGGTGCCGAGCCGGGGGACGGGGCGGATGTCCCAGCGGATCTCGCTGATGACGTCGATCACGCCCGTGGTGAGCATGTCCTGCACGTAGCCCTCGAAGCCGCTCCAATCCGAGAACTGGAACGGAAGTCCGGCCGTGGGGAGCTGCTGGAACATGAGCGCGCGCTGTGACGCGTATCCTGTGTCCTCGCCGCCCCAGTAGGGGCTCGAGGCCGAGAGCGCCTGGAAGTGCGGGAAATAGTTCACGAGGGCGTCCAGGACGGGCATGGCCTTGTCGCCGCGGTCGAGGCCCACGTGGATGTGCACGCCGTAGATGACCATCTGCCGGCCCCACCATTGGGTCCGGTCGATGAGCTTTGCGTAGCGGTCCTTGTCCGTCACCGGCTGGAGCCGCGGGGGGCTGAACGGGTGGCTTCCCGCGGAGAACAGCTCGACGCCGAGACGGTCGGTGACGCTGCGGACTGCGGCCATGGTGGTCGCGAGGTCCTCCTTGGCGTCGCCCACCGTGTTGTGGACGTCCGTCACGATCTCGACCGTGTTGAGCAGGAGCTCCTGATGGACGCGCGGGCACTCGGCGTTGAGCTCGGGGTGCTCCGCGAACACACCGCGCATGACGTCGGGCGCCGCCGAGACGAGTTCCCCGCCGTGCCGGTCGACCAGCGCGAGTTCCCACTCCATGCCGATCGTGGACTGCTTCGAGGGCGCGAAGTCGATGTGCATGGTCCGCCCCCGCTTCTGGAGATCAGGCTCCGGCAGGGCCGCAGCGTCCGTACAGAACGAGCCCAGTCTAGGGCAGGGCCGCTCTCCGCTGAGCCCGTCCGGTCCGCGTGACGGGAGGTGTCGGCCATGCAGGCTCGCGCTAGACCCGGTCGAGGATCTCCGCGGTCCGCGCCGAGTCGGGGAGGCAGCCCAAGCCGAGGCTCCGGTCGTCACCCAGCCTTGCCGAGAGAAACGCTTCGGCGACGGACGACGGCGCGTGGCTGACGAGGAGCGCGCCTTCGAGGGCCAGGGCGAGCTCCTCGGCGAGCCGGCGCGCCCACCACTGGGCTGTCTCAGGCTCGCGCCTCGCGTCCGACATGAGCGACAGGGCCCGCCCCAGCGCTCGGTCCAGCAGCGGGTCGACGCCGCGCTGCAGCTCGAGTTCGTCCGCGAGGGCCTCGGCGGAGTCGGGCTCGCGCGCGAGCGCCCGCAGCACGTCCAACGCGACGACGTTCCCGGAGCCCTCCCAGATCGCCATCACAGGCTGCTCGCGGTATCGCATGGCGAGGGGGAAGTCCTCCGTGTAGCCGTTGCCGCCGAGGCACTCGAGAGCCTCGGCCGCGTGCGCCGGGCCCCGCTTGCACACCCAGAACTTCGCCAGGGCGGTTGCAATCCGGGCGAAGCTGCGCTCGCGGGCGGCGTCACTGCCCATACGGACGCCGTCCGCTCCCGCGCCCGCGGCGTCGTCGCGCACCCCCGCCGGCCACGCGGCGTCGTCCGCTGCTGCGAGCCGCAGCCCGAGCGCGATGGATGCTTCGGCCTCGACGGCGAGGTCGGCGAGGACTGCGGCCATGGCAGGCTGATCGATGAGCCGCTTCCCGAAGGCGCGCCGATGCCGGGCGTGCCACACGGCTTCGGCGACGCCCTGCCGCATGCCCGCGGCCGTGCCGAGGACGCAATCGAGGCGTGTCTCCTGCACCATGTCGAGGATCGTCCGGACCCCGCGGCCCACCTCCCCGACGCGCCAGCCGAGCGTCCCCTCCAACTCGACTTCGGCCGACGCGTTGGCCCGGTTCCCCAGCTTGGATTTGAGCCGCACGAGCCGGAACGGATTCCGGGCTCCGTCGTCGAGCACTCGGGGAACCAGAAAGCACGAGAGCCCGGATGGTTCCTGCGCAAGCACGAGGAACGCGTCGCTCATGGGGGCCGAACAGAACCACTTGTGGCCCGTGATGCGCGCGGTGCCTCCGCCGCCGTCGACCGCCGCGGTCGTGGTGGCGCGCACGTCCGAGCCGCCCTGACGCTCGGTCATCGCCATGCCGAGCAGGGCGCTTGGCTTCTCGGCGGCCCGCAGCAGCCGCGGCTCGTAGCCCGTGCCGTACAGGCGCGGGAGCCAGGAACGGGCGACGGCGGGTTCCCGGGCCAGCGCCGGCACGGCAGCATGGGTCATCGAGACGGGGCAAGCGTGGCCGGGTTCGACCTGGGCGAACAGCATGAACGCGGCGGCCCGAGCGACATGGGCGCCTCGCCGAGGATCGGCCCACGACGACGTGTGGGCCCCATGGGCGAGGGCGTCCCCGATGACCCGGTGGTACGCGGGGTGGTACTCGACCTCGTCGAGCCGCTCGCCGTAGCGGTCGAGGGCGTGCAGGACCGGCGGATTCAGATTCGCGAGCCGGGCGTTCTCCTGGAACTCGGCCGAGCCGACGAGCCGGCCTATCGAGGCGAGCGCGCCCGCGGCCCATCCTGCGCCATGGCGGCGCACTCCGTCGACGAGCGCGCTGTTCGTCGAGAACTCGTCGATGCCCACTCGGGCAGGGACCTGATTCGCCTTCGAGTCCGGCATGCGACCATTGCACACCGCTCGCGGGCCCCCGGCCAGAGCCGGCGCGTCCGGCTAGCCTTGTGGCGTGCCGATCCTGAACAAAGACATGACCCTGTGCATCTCACTCTCAGCGCGCCCGAGCAACAACGGGACGCGGTTCCACAACTTCCTCTACGAGGCTCTGGGGCTCAACTGGATCTACAAGGCTTTCGCGCCGACCGATCTCGCGCAGGCGATCGCCGGGGTGCGGGGGTTGGGAATTCGCGGCTGCGCGGTCTCGATGCCCTACAAGGAGCGGGTCATCGCATTGGTCGACCGCATGGATCCCTCGGCGGCCGCCATTGATTCGGTCAACACGGTGGTCAACGACGGCGGGGTCCTCACCGCCTACAACACCGACTACACCGCGATAGCCCAGCTGATCGCAGCGAACGGACTCGACCCCGCGTGGTCGGTGGTGCTTCGGGGTTCGGGAGGCATGGCGAAGGCCACGGCGGCGGCTTTCCGCGATGCTGGCTTCCTCGAGGTGACCGTCGTCGCCCGGAACGAGGAAAGGGGGCGGGCGCTCGCGGACCTCTATGGATTCCGCTGGCAGAGCGAGCTCCCGGATTCCTCGACGGATGTCCTCGTCAACGCGACGCCCCTCGGCATGGCGGGCGGTGCCGACGTCGGCTCCCTCGCCTTTCCGGCGTCGGCCGTCGAGGCTGCACGCGCCGTCTTCGACGTCGTCGGGGTTCCCGCTGAGACGCCGCTCGTGAAGGCGGGGCGCGCCGCAGGCAAGAAGGTGATCACAGGCGCCGAGGTCATGACCATCCAAGCGCTCGAGCAGTTCGTCCTCTACACCGGAATCCGCCCCACGCGCGAGCAGGTGCGCGCGGCTGAGGAGTTCATGCGGGCACAGTAGGGAGGCGGTCGCCTCGTCCCGGGGGCGCGGACGGCGGGACTCGCCGGGTCAGACGGGCTCGACGATCGCGGCCACGCGGTCGTCACCGATCCGGGTGAGCACGAGCGTCGCGCGGCGGTGTGGCTTCTTCTTCGGCGCCTTGCCCTGGCCGAGGAAGAGGAGCTTGCGCAGCTCTTCGGGGGTGACGGAGGTGCCGCGCTTCTTGATGTCCAGCGTGGTGACGCCTTCGTCGCGCACCCATTGGCGCAGGGCCCGCACGTTGTACGGGCGCACCTCGAGGACTCGATAGGCCTTCGCGAACGGGGTCGCGAGGAGGTCCGGCGAGCAGACGTACGCGATGCGCGGGTCCACGAGGTGGCCGCCGAGGCGGTCCGCGAGCTCGGCCACGAGCCCCGCGCGGATCACGGCGCCGTCGGGCTCGTACAAGAAGCCCTCGAGCGGGCCGAGCTGGGGCTTCACCCCGCCGCCGAAATCCGTCTCGGCCACGAGTTCTGACACCGTCTGGCCGGCGACGACGAGCGCCGCCCGACGCACGCTCGGCCGCTTGAGGGTGTTGAAGTAGAGTCCGACCTCGGCGACCTCGCCATCGATCGACACCCACTGCGCCTCGCAGCTGTCGGGCACCGACGAGTGGGGGAGGCCCGGGCCCAGCTTGACGCCAACGGGGCGCCCCTCATCGGCGAGTTCGGAGACGAAGCTCAGCGGCGGAGAGAACTGCTCCGGGTCCCACAGGCGCGTGGTGCCGGAGGTCGACGTCGTCCGGCGTGCCGGGTCCAGCCAGACTCCTTCGATTCCCTCGAGCGGGACGGTCTGCGCGTCCGCGTGGACGACTCGGACGTTGGGAAACGGCATGAGATTGATCGTCGCGCAGGCGGCCGTCGTCTCGTCAAGTTCGACGGCCGTGACCTCGAGGTCGAGCGAAGCCATTGCCATGGCGTCGGCGCCGAGCCCGCAGCCGAGATCCGCGACGGTCCGGACGCCGGCGTCTACGAAACGGCGCGCGTGCCGGGCCGCAATGCTCAGCCGTGTCGCCTGCTCGAGTCCCGTCCGGGTGAAGAGCATATGACGCGAAAACTCGCCGAATTTCGCCTCCGCCTTGACCCTCAGCCGAGCCTGGCTCAGGACGGCGGAGACGAGCCCGGGCGCGTGGCCTGCCTTGCGCAGCCGAGCCGTGATCGCGAGGGCATCCTCTTCCCGGTAGGGGCCTAGCGAGTTGAGGAGGGCCCAGCCTTCCGAGGTCAGCAGGGGCGCGAGCTGCTCGGCGGCGTGGGGGTCCTGAGCCATGGATCAAGCCTAGTTCACCCCGCACGGCGCCCAGTCGAGAGCAGCTGTTCCGGATATGGTGGACTCATGGAGACGACGCCTGCTGACGCATCGCCCGCCGCCAACCACCGGGGATTCTCCCGCTATATCCGACCCTTGCTCATTCTGGGCATCGTCCTCACCGCGGTGTCCGCGGTCCTGCTCTTCATCGTCCTGGGCCTCGACGCGTTCACCGCGACCGTCTACTCCGTGGGCGGCAAGAGCATCAGCGACCCCACGCCGGAGGCGGAGGCACTCCGCGACCAGTACCTCGGCGCCCAGATTGCCGCGATCGTGGGACTCGTGGTCGGCGGGATCCTGCTGATCGGCTCGCTCGTCGTGATGTACCTGAACCGCGGGCGCCAGAACGGGGACGACGGCGACGACCTGAGTTTCGAGGATCTCGCCGGCGATTAGCCGGACGTGGGAGTCGTTGGACTGGCACTCGCCTTGACCGAGTGCCAGCCGCTCAATAGAGTCAGCAGTAGCACTCGCCCCGTGTGAGTGCTAACTGTCCAGGCACGCTCCCGGCACCCGCGACGACGGTTGCATGCCCGGCTCCCATTTCTGTGACCCGTTCATGAAAAGGAGAGATCCGTGTCGGTCTCCATCAAGCCTCTCGAGGACCGTATTGTCGTCAAGCCGCTCGAGGCGGAGCAGACCACTGCTTCGGGCCTCGTGATCCCGGACACTGCCAAGGAGAAGCCGCAGGAGGGCGAAGTTGTCGCCGTCGGTCCCGGCCGCGTCGACGACAACGGCAACCGCGTCCCGGTCGACGTGACCGTTGGCGACGTCGTCCTCTACTCGAAGTACGGCGGAACCGAGGTCAAGACGGGCGGCAGCGAGTACCTCGTGCTCTCCGCCCGCGACGTCCTCGCGATCGTCGTCAAGTAGTCCCCGCCGAGCAGGACTTCAACGTCAGCACCCCGGTCACTCGGCCGGGGTGCTGCCCTTGAACCCAAGGAGAAGCGAATGGCAAAGCAGCTCGCATTCAACCAAGACGCCCGCAAGGCCCTCGAGGCCGGCGTCGACAAGCTCGCCGACACCGTCAAGGTGACCCTCGGCCCGCGCGGCCGCAACGTCGTCCTCGACAAGAAGTGGGGCGCGCCGACCATCACCAACGATGGCGTGACCATCGCTCGCGAGGTCGAACTCGATGACCCCTACGAGAACCTCGGCGCCCAGCTCGCCAAGGAAGTCGCCACCAAGACGAACGACGTCGCGGGCGACGGCACGACGACGGCGACCGTCCTTGCGCAGGCGCTCGTCAAGGAAGGCCTCCGCAACGTGGCCGCCGGCGCGGCCCCCGGCGAGATCAAGCGCGGCATCGAGGCTGCGGTCGAGGCCGTCGCCACCCGTCTCGGGGAGAACGCCCGCGAGGTCACGGGCAAGCAGGTCGCCAATGTTGCGGCGATCTCGGCGCAGTCGGATGAGATCGGCGAGCTTCTCGCCGAGGCCTTCGAGAAGGTCGGCCAGGATGGCGTCATCACCATCGAGGAAGCCTCCACGACCCAGACCGAGCTCGTGCTCACCGAGGGCATGCAGTTCGACAAGGGCTACCTGTCGCCGTACTTCGTGACCGATGCCGAGCGCCAGGAGGCCGTCCTCGAGGACGCGTTCATCCTCATCCACCAGGGCAAGATCTCGTCGCTGCAGGACTTCCTCCCGCTCCTCGAGAAGACGCTCCAGGCGTCGAAGCCGCTCTTCATCATCGCCGAGGACGTCGAGGGCGAGGCGCTCTCGACCCTCATCGTCAACAAGATCCGCGGCACCCTGAACGTGGTCGCTGTCAAGGCTCCGGGCTTCGGCGACCGCCGCAAGGCCATGCTCCAGGACATCGCGACGCTCACCGGCGCCCAGGTCATCTCTCCGGAGGTCGGACTGAGCCTCGACCAGGTGGGCCTTGAGCAGCTCGGCACGGCCCGCCGGATCACGGTCACGAAGGACACGACGACGATCGTCGACGGCGCGGGTTCGGCCGAGGACGTTGCGGCACGCGTCGCGCAGCTTCGGGCGGAGCTCACCCGTACCGATTCCGACTGGGACCGCGAGAAGCTCCAGGAGCGCCTCGCGAAGCTCGCGGGCGGCATCGGCGTCATCAAGGTGGGCGCGGCGACCGAGGTGGAGCTCAAGGAGAAGAAGCACCGCATCGAGGACGCCGTGTCCTCGACTCGGGCTGCCCTCGAGGAGGGCATCGTGGCCGGCGGCGGCTCGGCTCTCGTCCACGCAGTGCGTGTGCTCGACGAGGACGAGACGATCAAGGGCCTCTCGGGAGATGTGGCGGTGGGCGTCAACATCGTCCGCCGCGCGCTCGTCCAGCCGCTGCGCTGGATCGCCCAGAACGCTGGCTCCGACGGCTATGTCGTCGCAGCGCGCGTTGCGGAGGCCGAGGTCAACCACGGCTTCAACGCGAAGACCGGCGAGTACGAGGACCTCATCGCGGCCGGCGTCATCGACCCGGTCAAGGTGACGCGCTCGGCGCTGCGGAACGCGGCGTCCATCGCGGCGCTCGTTCTCACGACCGAGACTCTCGTCGCGGACAAGCCGGCCGACGACGACCACGCGGGCCACAACCACTAGAGGTAGGCACAACCACTAGGCAAGTCGTCCGGCGCGTGCGCGCCCGGCTACCACGAGGGCCGTCCCAGAATCACTGGGACGGCCCTCGTGTCGTGTCGGCGAGCCCTTGACCGGCATCACGACGGAGCAGAGAGTGTCTCGTGTGAGGCGTGAGGCTCTCCGCGAGTATCTGGCGAGCGCCCTCTGGGCGATGCCGACGGCCGCGGTGGTGCTAGCGCTCATCGCGGGGTCCGCGTTGTCGGCCGTCCATCTCGACTCCACGTCGCCCTTTGCCCCGTTGCTCTTCCAGGGCACTTCCGACGACGCGCGCAACCTGCTCATCGGCATCGCCAGCACCATGGTCACCGTGATCGCTCTCGTGCTCGGGCTCACAGTCGTGGCGCTGCAGCTCGCGTCCACCCAGTTCAGCCCCCGGCTTCTGCGCAACTTCCTGCGCGACCTCCCGAACCAGGTCACGCTGAGCACGTTCGTGGCCACGTTCGCCTACAGCACCGCCGGCCTCTACACCGTCGGGATCTCGGGCGGCCAGAGGACGCAGGACTACCCCCGTCTCGCCGTGAGCGGCGCGCTCCTGCTGCTGTTCGCGAGCCTCGTCATGCTCGTGTTCTTCGTGCATCACCTCTCGCACTCGATTCAGGTCGATCAGGTGATGAAGAGTGTCGAGAGGGCGACGCTCAGGGCCATAGGCCGTTCCTTCGTCGAGGGCGATCCCGACCACCTGCCGCCAGCGCCGCTCCCGGGCGTCGCCGTCCTGCCGGCCAGCCGCTCGGGCTACGTGCAGGCCTTCCACCACGATCAGCTGGTCGCCGTCCTCGCCGCCCAGGATCTGCTTGCGGTCATGGTGCCGATGGTGGGGGAGCACGTCGTGGCGGGGGCGCCCCTCCTGAGGGTGTGGGGTCGGGAAGGCGGTGCACCGTCGGCGCGGGGCCGCGGGGACGTCGCGAGGGCCCTCGGGCAGAGTGTCCGGATCGGGTACGAGCGGACCATGGAGCAGGACGTGGCCTTCGGCATCCGCCAGTTGGCCGACATCGCTTCCAAGGCGCTTTCGCCCGCGATCAACGACCCGTACACGGCCATTCAGGCCGTGGACCATCTGAGCTCCGTGCTCGCGGCGCTGGCTGTCCGCCGCCACGGCACTCAGACGGCCGCCGACGCCAGCGGAACGGTCAGGCTCTACGTCCCTGGGCGCGACTTCGAATATCTCCTGGATCTCGCACTGGGGCAGGTCCGCCGCTATGGGGCCAATGAGCCGCGGGTCGTGCGCGCACTGCTGCGGGCATGCCGCGACCTCGCCTGGTTCGGGGACGCGGACCACCGCGTCGTCGTCCGCCGCTACGTCGCCACGCTCATGGACGACGTCGCGCGCATGGTTCCCCAAGTCGCAGACCGTGAGCCGCTCCTCGCCGAGGGCGCCGGGGTCATCGAGACCCTCGCCTAGCCGCCTTCGGGAGGCGCCAAGCGGGCGGAAGCAGGGCCGGATGTGCGTTT
>NZ_DAIUJO010000019.1:0-6695 GCF_036848755.1 Sinomonas sp.
GCCGGTACGACACGGGGGACAAGCTCAGCTACCTCAAGGCCGTCGTCACCCTCGCTTGCGGACGCGAGGAGTTCGGTGAGGAACTCCGCTCCTGGCTGCGAGACTTCGTGTCCGAGGGTGCGGATGTGCCCTCGGCCGCAGGCGCCTGACGGCGATGTGGGGGCCCGGCGTCTGGCCGGTCTCGCTCGAATCGGGCGATATCGGTCTGCGGCCGATCCGCCTCTCCGACCGCGCCGAGTGGATGGCGCTCCGTGCACGGAACGCTGAATGGCTCGCGCCGTGGGAGGCATCCAATCCGCAGCCCGGGGGAAGCCTCCCCACCTTCCGCCAGATGGTTCGCTCGCTGAACCAGCAGGCGCGCGAGGGTTCGGCGCTGCCGTTCGTCATCACGCTCGCGGACCCGCATGAGGCCCGGCCGCCCATCGTGGGCCAGTTGACGGTCTCTTCGATCATCTGGGGTTCTGCCCTCATGGCGACGCTCGGCTACTGGGTCGACCATGAGCACGCGGGCCGTGGGATCGCCCCTACGGCGGTGGCTCTGGCCACCGACCACTGCTTCTTCTCCCTGGGCCTGCACCGCATGGAGATCAACATCAGGCCCGAGAACAGCCCGAGCCTTCGGGTCGTCGAGAAGCTCGGGTTCCGGTACGAGGGACTTCGCCCGCGGTACCTGCACATCGCGGGACGGTGGGCGGACCACGAATCGTTTGCCCTCACGGCCGAAGAGGTGCCCGAGGGCCTGACGGCTCGCTGGCTCGCGTCCCGGGCCTGAAATCGGAGCGTCTTGCCGGAGTCTGACGACACACCGGCGTGAATCCGGCGGCACGCTCTGCTCGCCTCCTACGGTTTTGTCATGGACTTCACTCTCAGCAGCTCGACGGTGCTCGGAGCCGCCGTTGTCCTGTGGCTGCTGTGGGGTGCGCCCTACCTGTTGCGCCGTGTGCGGCCCGCCGGAGACGCAGGCGTCTACTGGGCCGAGGCCACCGCGGACGACGACGAAGGGGCGCGTGCGCCGTCGTCGGTCGGGATGCAGGGTCCCCGCATGGCCTCGGAGAAGCCCGGACCAACCCCCCTCACCACCGCCCATCGACCCCCCGAGGAGGGGAAGCACTTGACCGACCCGAACCCGGGCCCCAGCAGGCTCCGAATCCGCTGGGGACGGTGCGCTCTGGCCGGAATCGGTCTTGCCGGCCTCTTCGTCGCCGCCATCGGAGGTGTGCTGGCCGCGCTCCGGATCACGGGAGGAGTCGTGCCGCTTGCGGGGATCGCGGTGTTCGTGGGCTCGGTCGTGGTTCTGCGGCGTCTCGCGGTGGCGGATAGGCGGCGCCGCCTTGACGCGGCCTTCCGCTCGGCCACGGCTGCCTCGCCCGTTGCCCCGCCCCGGGCCCCAGAGACTCCTCGTCGGGAGGCGACAGAGGTGTTCGACCACCAGCCCGTCGCCGAACCGGCAAAGGCGCCCCTGAGCCGCGACGATCTTCGCGCAGCGGCTCTCGAAGTGGCGCGCGCCGCGCAGAAGTCCGCTGCGGAGACAGCGAGCCGCGAAGGTGTCGCGGACGTTGAGCCGTGGGAGCCGGTCGAGGTGCCGAAGTCCGCGTACATGGAGTCGGCGAAGGCCGAGCGAGAGGCGCCCGAACCGCTCGAGGAGCCGGGCCAGCCCAAACCCGAGGGCAAGGTGACCCTCAGGCCGAAGCCCGAGCCCGACGATGCGTCGGGCGTCAGGACCGTCCCTGCGGCACGCCCGGCGGCTCGCGGTGCGCTGGGCAACCTCGACGCAGTCCTCCAGCGTCGTCGGGCTTGAGGCCTCCCGCAGCGGGCTTCCGGACCGCCACCGCGTGCAGTGGCTGGAGGGATGCCGAGGGGCCAGGCCAATTTGTCTTGAAGGTCTGTGGCCAGTAAGGTTGAACCCGCATCAAGCACCACGGGGTCTTAGCTCAGTTGGTAGAGCGCTTCGTTCGCATCGAAGAGGTCAGGGGTTCAAATCCCCTAGGCTCCACGTGTGTCAGGGACGCCCGGAAGGGCGTCCCTGAGTTTGTTAAGCGATCACGCGAGGTCGAGGCGAGTCACGCCTGCGGCGGGTATGGCTGTTGCGGATAGGGCGGCGGAGGATAGGCCTGAGTTGGCCGGTCGAAGCGCTGCCCCGCTGGGTTCGGCGGCATGATCATGAAGACGAACAGAGCGATCCAGCCGAGCACGGGGATGAGAGCGAGCAGGAGGAACCAGGCGCTCAGGTTCACGTCGTGGAGCCGGCGTGCCCCGACGGCGAGCGAGGGGACGACGGTCGCGAGGAACCACAGGCCGCCCAGCGCCGTCGACGTCCCCGTGTTTCCGTTTGCCGTTGAACCAGCGGCGTTGAGGATGCCCGACACGATGGCGGACGCGAGGGCCCACCACCAGTATTCGCTGCGACTGGCGCGCCCGCTGAACACCGCGTACTTCATCCAGAAGCGTTTGATCGCGTCCACGGGCGGAGCGCCGTAATAGGGGAGTTCGAGAGGGACGTTGCCCTGAGGTGAGTAGTTGGGCTGGTAGCTGGCCATCGGCCGGCCTCCTCTGCCGAGGGATTGATAGCGCCCATGCTAGGAGCAGCCGCTGCTCGCCCGGAAGGGCCCAAGGCCCCCTCACCCGATGCCGGCAGGCACTCCTGTCCGCGACGCCCGCGCCGGGCGGGCCGTCCGGCGGGAGATTCGCCGCTCGAGATACCTCGCGAAGTGCGAGATGAGGATGTTGGTCACGACGTAGACCGCGGCGATCACGAGGTACGTCTGGATGAGGTGGTTGGTGTAGGCCGTGAGATTGTTGGCGGTCTTCATGAGCTCGGGGTAGCTGACGGCGTAGCCCAGCGTTGTGTCCTTGAGCAGCACAACGAGCTGGGCAACCATCGATGGCACGACGATCCGCACAGCCTGCGGCAGGACGACGAAACGGGTCGCCTGCGAGCGGCGCAGCCCGATGCTCAGCGCGGCCTCGACCTGACCCGCAGGAAGGGCCAGGATGCCGGCGCGGAAGATCTCCGCCATGACCCCCGAGCTGCACAGGGAGATCGGGATGACGAGCTTCCAGAAGATGTCCGGGTTGATTCCGTAGGTCGGGAGCCCGCTCACGAAGATGTACACGACGAGGAGCAGCGGAACGGAGCGGAAGAACTCGATGTAGGCCGTGGCTGGCCACCGGAGCCACGGCCGGTGCGACGTGCGGCCGATCGCCATGAGGAGCGCGGTGGGGATGGCGATCACCGCGGATGCGCCCGCTGCGATCGCGGTGTTCCCGAGACCGGCCAAGAGGAACTGGATGTAGGGCCACTGTGTGAACTCGGCCCAGCGATCGCCGGCGAGCTGCCCGGCAGCGCCGAAGCGCTGGATGATGAGGACGACGACGGCGGCGATCACCAGGATGCTCGCCGCCGTCACGATCCGGATGACGCGCCGACCGCGGGGCCCGACGGCGTCGAACACGTGCTCTTGTGAACTCATCGCTGCACCCTCCATCGCTTCTCGAGCCAAGCACCAAACCCTCCGGCGAGGAGGGAGATGACGACGTACGCGAATGCGGCCACCATGTACGCCGTGAGGCCGAGCGCCGCCTGGTTGTTGATTTCCGAGACCTGCAGGGTGAGGTCCTTGACTCCGATCACGCCGGCCAGGGAGGAGCTCAGGAGGATGCCGATGAAGACGTTGACGAGGGGCTGCACGACGCTCCGGTAGGCCTGCGGGAACAGGACGTGGCGGAGGACGCCGAAGAAGTCGAGCCCGATGGATCGGGCGGCCTCGATCTGGCCCACCGAGACGGCGTTCACCCCCGTCCTGATCGCCTCGCACGTGAAGGCCCCGCCGAGCAGGGCCATGGAGACCGCCGCGCATGTGAAGAGGTCGAACGTGATCCCGATGTCGGGCAATCCGAACGTCACGACCACGAGCAGGCTGATGAGCGGGATGTTGACGAACAGCTCGACGTAGAGCCGGCCCACGGCCCTCAGCGGGACGATCGGGCTGATCCGGAACGCCGCCGCGAAGGTCCCGAGCACGAGCGAGCCGATGAAGCTCACCGCGGTGAGCCTCGCCGTCATCCACAGCCCGGCGAGCAGCTCCGGCAGGTAGGTGGTGAACAGCTCCTGCATCGCGTGCCCGGGGCTTCAGGCGCTGATGGCCGGGGGAGCGGGCGGCTCCGTCTTGACGACCTGCCCGACGGTTGCCTTCCACAGCGCCGCCCAGGAGCCGTCGGCCTCCATCACCTTGAGCCATGCGTTGACGAACGCGAGCGCGTCGCTGCCCTTGTGCAGCCCGATCCCGTAGGGGTCCGACGAGCCGAAAGGCTGGCCCACGAGCTTGACGTCGTGGTTCTGCGCCGCGTCCGAAAGCAGGATCGACTGGTCGATCACGTACGCGTCGACTCTGCCCTGCTGAACGGCCGCGAGGCATTTCGGGTTGTCGTCGAACGTCTGGACGTTCGCCTTGGGCGCGTACTTCTGGAGGAGGGCGACGCCGGTGCTCGCCGACTGCGTGGCCACGTTCTTGCCCGCGAGATCGTCGACGGAGTTGATGTTGTTCGTGGTGGACTTCACGAGGATCGCTGACTGGGAGACGTAGTACGGTCCGGCGAAGTCGACCTTCTGCTGCCGCGCCGGAGTGATGGAGTAGGTCGCAACGACGAGGTCCACCGAGTTGTTCTGGAGGAGCGTCTCGCGAGTGTCCACCGTCACCTGGCTGAGGTTCTCCTTGGGCTGGCCCGTGATGTACTTCGCGAGGAGCTGGGAGATGCCGGCGTCGAACCCGGCAACCTTGCCCGTCGCGGGGTTCCGCAGCGAGAAGAGGGAGGAGGTATCGGTTCCGCCGCGGTTGATCACGCCGCGGGCCTTGATGGCCTTCGCCCAGCCGTTCGCCTCGACGAGCGATGCGTCTGCGACGGCCCCCTTCGCCAGGACCGCGTCGTACGCCGTGAGGTCGATGACCGACCCAGATGCTCCGCCCGAGCTTCCCGAGCCCGAAGGCGCCGGGAGCGAGGGCGAGCTCGAGCATGCCGCGAGCGCTCCCGCCCCGAGGGCCCCGATCCCGAGGCCCAAGAGCCCGCGGCGCGAGAGCGCACCCCGGCCAATCTCGATCCGATCCATGGCAGTTCCTCCCCTTCCCGTGGCGGTCGCGCGTGTCGGCCGCAGTGTGGCCCCCAGAGGCCGTGGCTTCCTACTCGATGAGTCCGAGCGCGCGCACGGCCTCCCGTTCCTGCTCAAGCTCACGCACCGAGGTCTCGATGCGCATCCTCGAGAATTCCGGGACCTCAAGCCCCGGAACGATTTCCCAACGCCCCTCGACCGAACGGACAGGGAAGGAGCTGATGAGTCCCTTCGGTACCCCGTAGGAGCCGTCCGAAACGATGCCCGCTGACGTCCAGGAGGCTTCGGTGCCCCAGATCCAGTCGTGCACGTGATCGATGGCTGCGCTCGCGGCGCTCGCTGCCGAGGAGGCTCCGCGCGCCTCGATGATCTCGGTTCCGCGCCGAGCGACGCGCGGGATGAACTCCTGCTCGACCCACTCCTGGTCTACGAGCGAGGCGACCGGCTGCCCACCAGCGGTCGCGTGGGTGATGTCGGGGTACTGGGTGGCAGAGTGGTTTCCCCACACCGTGAGGCCGTCGATCTCCGACGTGCGGCACCCGAGCTTCGCAGCGAGCTGGGCAAGCCCCCTGTTGTGGTCGAGGCGGGTCATCGCCGTGAAGCGTTCGGCCGGGACATCCGGCGCATGCGCCGCAGCGATGAGGGCATTCGTGTTGGCCGGGTTCCCGACGACGAGCACCCGGACCTCGTCCGCGGCGTGGTCGTTGATGGCGCGCCCCTGCGGGCCGAAGATGCCGCCGTTCGCAGCGAGCAGGTCCGCGCGCTCCATCCCCGCCGTGCGGGGGCGCGCACCCACGAGGAGGGCGACGTGTGCGCCGTCGAACGCTACCTCGGGCCGGTCCGTGACGTCGACGCTGTCGAGGAGCGGGAACGCGCAGTCATCGAGTTCGAGCGCTGTTCCCTCGGCCGCATGGACGGCCGCCGGTACTTCGAGGAGGCGGAGCCTCACGCGAGTCGCGGGCCCGAGCATGGCGCCAGTCGCAATGCGGAACAGGAGGGCGTAGCCGATCTGGCCGGCGGCGCCCGTGACGGTCACCGTGGACGTGCGAGGCTCGGTCATGGTCCTCCTCGTGAGGCCGCGTCACCGGGGCGGCGCGCAGCACGCCCAGTCTAAGCACGGCTCACAGCCACTTGCGCCATTTGAAGATGAGCCACAGGACGAACCCCGCGACCACCATGAGCGCGAGGCCGTAGGGGTAGCCGTAGTCCCACTGGAGCTCGGGCATGTTCTTGAAGTTCATGCCGTAGATTCCTGTGACGAGTGCCGGTGCGAAGAAGATGGCAGCCCATGACGAGATCCGCTTGACCTGCTCGTTCTGTGCGAGAGCGGTCTCGTTCTGCCGGCTCGCTGTGAGGGTCCCGTCGAGCACGAGCGCGTTCTGCAGGATGTCTCTGAAGGCATCCGCGCGCGAGATCACCTGCTCTACGTGGTCGCGCACGTCGCGGAGGCTTCGCTGGAGCTCGAGGTCTACGTGGTACTTCTCGAATCCCCGCTCCAGACCGTCGATGAGGTGGCGCAGCGGATGGATGGCCCGCTGGAACTGGATGACCTCTCGTGTGAGCTCGTAGATGCGCCGTGAGACGGCAGGGC
>NZ_DAIUJO010000019.1:6795-14354 GCF_036848755.1 Sinomonas sp.
GAGCTCGCCAAACTCGACGGTCTCGGTCGCGTCGTCGTAGCGCGCGGGCCGGAGCACGGTGAAGAGGTTCTCCCCGTACCGCTCGGATTTCGGGCGCTGATGGGCGTGCACCGCGTCCTCGACGGCAAGGTCGTGGAGGCGGAACTCGTGGGCGACCTGGGCCATCTCATCGGGGGTCGGGCGGTAGAGGCCGATCCACGCCATGCTCCCGCCCGTGGCCTCGAGGGTCTCGAACGTCTGCTCGAGGCTGTCGGGGTGGGCCGCGCGATGGCCTCCCACATAGACCGCATTGTCGATGATGGTCATCGGCACATTATGGCGCGGTCGCCTCGACTTCGGGCTTGACCGCTCCGGCGGTTTCGAGCGAGCGGCGGAGGAGCTGGTCCGCACGGTAGCCGATGTGAGTGTGGAGGGCCAACACCGTCTCGGAGCGGATGACGCCGCGAATGCGCAGGACGCTTCGAAGGGATGACTGGAGGCCGTGCGTGTCCGTCGCGGCAAGGCGGCACCAGATATCGCCGCGCCCCGAGATCTCGTGGGCCTCGAGTATTGCGGGGATGCGGCGGAGCCCCGCGATGACCGCGTCGAGCTCGCGGTGGACGACCTCGAGGGTCATGAAGGCCACGACATCGTAGCCGAGGGCCTCCAGATCGACCTCCCGTCCGCCGCCACGGAGGATCTCGGCGCGCTGGAGGCGGCGGAAGCGGGACTGAACGGTGTTGCGGGCGACGCCGAGGCGTTCGGCGAGGTCGGCGATCTGCGCCCGCGGGTCCTCGATGAGGGCGAGGAGGAGCTTGGTGTCGAGGGCATCGAGCGTGCTCAATGATCACTCCATCGTGTAGATCCATGAACTCTTCTGAGCATAACGATCAATTCGTGTCCGCGAAACTGATCGGAAGAGTCAGGATTCCCGAAACTGAGGGCATGTCCCTCTTCGCCGAGCTCCGCATGCGCACCCTCGAGACCGCCCCGTCCCCGCGCCGTCGCGGATGGGACGCGTCGCGCGCCGCGCGCCTCGCGCTCAGCGGGGGAACCCTGTTCGTCCTCCTCGTCGGAGCCAACCTGGCCACTCCGCTCTACCCGCTCCTCGCGGCGCGCCTCGGACTCGGCGCTCTGGGCATCTCGGTCGCGTTCGCGAGCTATGTCGTGAGCCTCATTGCCGTCCTGCTGCTCGCCGGGCACTGGTCCGATCACATCGGGCGCCGCGCCGCGCTGACCGTCGCCGTGCTCCTCGGCATCGCGGGGCTGGCCGTGTTCGCGTCCGCGGACTCCCTGCTCATGCTCTGCGTCGGGCGCGCCCTTCATGGGGCCGCGGTCGCGCTGGCGACGGGCGCGAGCGCGGCGTCGCTCCGAGAGCTCCTGCCCGGCCGTCCCGAATGGGCGTCGCGGGCCACACTGCTTTCGAGTTCGGGAGGCGTAGCCTTCGGGCCGGTCCTGGGCGGGCTCCTCGCGGTGGGAAGCCGGCCGACTGCCGTGCCTTTCCTCGCGTGCGCCGCGGCCCTCGTGCTGCTTCTGGCCCCTCTCGTCCTCGTCCGAGCCCGGCCCGCGATCCGTCCCGCGCAGGGGGTCTCGCGCTCACGGCTCCTCGCGCCGCGCGCGCTGTCCCTGGGCCTCGGCGATGCTCAGGGAGAATTCTGGCGCGCCGCCGGGGCGGGCTTCCTGAGCTATGCCGTGTTCGGCTACTGCCTTTCCCTGGCCCCCGGGTACTTCGCGGCCACGCTCCGCGTCTCCTCCCTCCCCGCCGTGGGCGCCATTGCCGGACTCGTGCTCGCGGCCTCGGCAGCCGTTCAGCTGGCCCCCCGCCGTCGGCGCCGGTCCCCAGTCTCTGTCCTCGCTGCACCGCTGGGCCTCATGCTCCTCGGCGCGGGGACGCTCGCCGCCGCGCTCGCCGCTCAGGCTGGCGCCGCCGTCGTCCTCGTCACTGCGATCGTGGCCGCAGGGATCGGTCAGGGCGTCGCCTTCCGGGCCCTGTTCGAACGCTTCGCCGCGGCTGTCGCGCCGGGGCGCCATGCCCAGGCGGTGAGCACGCTCTACGTCGTGACGTACCTCGGGAGCGCGGTGCCGGTGGTCGGGGTCGGCGCGCTCGCAGGCGTTGTCGGGATCCCGCTTGCCTCGGACGTCTTCACGGCGGCCTGCGCGGTGGCGGCGGGGACGCTCGCAGCGGTCTGCTGGCGCGCGAGGCCGCCAGCGGGGCTGCGCCGGCGCTAGGTCAGTCCGGAAGAGGCCCCCGGCCGGGAATCTGCTCGAACACGAGAGTCGTCTCCGTGTGGCCGACGACGGGGTCGGTCGTGAGATTGTCGAGCACCCAGTCGCGCAGTTCCTCGGTGCTCCCGACGGCGATGTGGAGGAGGTAGTCGACGGCGCCCGACGTGTGGAACGTCGCCAGCACGCCCGGGAGGCTGGGAACCCTCGAGGTGAAGGAGTCGATCTGGTCGCGATCGTGGGCGCGGAGACTCACCGAGATGAGGGCTTGGACGCTCCGGCCGACGGCGCTCAGGTTCACCTTCGCCTCGTAGCCGGTGATGATGCCCCGCTCGGACAGTGCTCGGGTGCGCATGAGCGCGGTCGAGGGCGCGATCCCCACGAGCTCTGCGAGCTGCTTGTTCGTCATCCGCGCGTCGTCGACGAGCGCGGCGAGGATCCGGCGGTCGACGTCGTCGAGGGGTTCGGCCATGGCCATGGGGTTCCCTCCTTGGGGCGGCTGTGGGCAGCCCACCTATCCTAGCGGCCGGCCCGCATGCCTTCCCCCGCGGGATGGGCGACGGCGGCGACCGCGCCGGTCGCGAGGGCGAGGACGGCAATCCCGAGCGCGAGCCATCCCCAGCCGAGGCCCTGGAACACGAAGCCGCCGAGCCAGCCGAGGATGCTCGAGCCGGTGTAGTAGAAGAGGTTGTAGAGCGACGCGGCCTGGGCCTTGCCCGTGCTTGCCAGGGCGCCCGTCCAGCCCGAGCCGAGGCCATGCGCGGCGAAGAAGCCGGCGGTCAGCGCGACAAGGCCTCCGAGGATGGCCGGGAGCCAGTTCACGGCGGTCAGCAGGACGCCGGCGGCCATGACGGCCATGCTTGCCACGATCACCAGCCGGCGCCCGAACCGTTCGCTGAGGCGGGCGGCGTATCCGGACGAGAAAGTGCCAGAAAGGTAGGCGAGGAACAGGAGGCTTGTCACGGCGACCGGCAGTCCGAACGGCTGCGCCTCCAGACGGTACCCCAGGTAGTTGTAGACCGCCACGAAGCCGCCCATGAGGGTGAACGCCTGCAGGTACAGCGCGAGGAGGCGGCGGCTTCGGAGCTGGCGTCCAAGCAGCTGCGCGGCGTGCACGGCACTTTCGCGCACGCCGTGAGGCGCGGCGTCGTGCCGTTCGCGCAAGGGGACGAAGCCGCGCTGCCGGGGCGCGAGGGCCACGAAGGCTGCCGCCGCGGCGGCTCCCAGGACCGCGACGGCGAAGATCGCGGCCCGCCAGCCCCACACGTCAGCGAGGGGGCCCGCCACGAGCCGGCCGAGGAGGCCCCCGATCGTGGTTCCCGCGACGTAGGTCCCAGCGGCAAGCGCGGCGTGGGCTCGGTGGACCTCCTCATTGAGATACGCGACCGCGAGCGCGGGGACCGCGCCAAGGGCGGCGCCTTCAAGGCAGCGAAGGGTGAGGAGGAGGCCGACGGTCGGGGAGAACGGCGCGAGCAGGCCGAGGACGGTCGCGGCTGCTACACCGGCGGTCATGGCGGGTACGCGGCCGATCCGGTCTGCCACGAACGACCAGGGCAGGACGGCGACGGCGAGGCCCAGCGTTGCGAGCGAGACCGTGAGCGCCGACTGGGCCGCGTCGATGTGCAGTTCGGCAGAGATCCTCGGGAGGAGGGCCTGGGTCGAGTAGAGCTGGGCGAACGTCGCGACGCCCGCGAACGCGAGGGCGGCCAAGAGGCGGCGGTACCCGCGGCTTCCCTTGGCATGTCCGGTCCATGCGGGGGCGATCGAGGGAGGGGAGGGCGCCGAGGTCACCTTTCCACCGTAGGAGGGTCCGTCTCATGCGTCCAATACATTATGATTTGGAACATATGGCCGAGACGCATCAATTACCCCTCCATGGCGAACTCGCCCGGCTGCTCCCGCTCCTGCCCGTCCTCGACGCTGTGGGGCAGACCCGCCACGTGACCGCCGCCGCCGAGCTCCTCGGCGTGCCTCAGCCGACGGTGAGCCGTGCGCTCGCGCGAGCGGCCGCCGTCGTCGGCACCGAGCTGGTGCGGAAGGAGGGCCGGGGAATCCGCCTCACTCCCGCCGCCGAACAGCTCCTTCCCGCGGTGCGCCGCGCGCTCGAGGGGCTGCAGGCCGGGCTCGACGAGCTGCACGAACGGCGGCAGGAGGCGCGCGGCGTCGTGCGCCTGAGCTTCCAGATGACCTTCGGGGAGGCCGCCGTCCCGGCCCTCATCCGAGGCTTCCGGCCCGCTCATCGCGACGTGCGGTTCGAACTCGTCCAGGGATCGCGACAGCGGTGTCTCGACGCGCTGGGGGCTGGCGAGGTGGACCTCTCGATCGTCTCGCCTGTGCCCCGGCCCGGACGGCAGCTCGATGCCGAGACGCTGTGCGTCCAGCCGCTTCGGCTTGCCGTTCCAGCGGGGCATCGGCTCGCCTCGCAGGGGCGTGTGCGGTTCGAGGAAGCTGCCCACGAGCCGTTTGTCGTGCTCGAGCGGGGCTATGGAATGCGCAGCATCATGGATCGGCTGTTCCGCGAGGCGGGCGTGCGGCCCGACATCGCGTTCCAAGGCCAGGACTCGCGAACGCTGCTCGGCCTGGTGAGCGCGGGGCTCGGGGTGGCGCTCGTCCCGCCCTCCCGGGCCACGCACTCGGCCGTGCACGCCCCCGAGCTCGGGTGGGTCGAGGTCGAGCTCGAGGACGCCGATGCCGTTCGGGAGATCGGGCTCGTGTGGCCGAGGATCGTGGGGGAGCCACTCCAGGTGCGGCTATTCCGCGAGCACATCCTCGGAGAGGAGCCCGGCGCCCTGCTCGACGCGTTCGGGATCTGACCCGCGGGCCCTCGGTCAGACCGCGAAACGGGCGACCACGTCCGCCGCAGGCTCCTCGCGGGCTTCCTTCCACGCGGTCCCGGCCCACAGGTTCGTTCCCTGCGCGTCTCCGGCGGCCACCGCGGCTGCCCGCAGGGGTGCCGTGAGGTAGTGCACCGTCGGGTAGCCGGCCGGCGCATCGGCGTATTCCCGCATGAACGAGTTCTCGAGACCCCGCGCCGTCTTCCCGGAGAAGGCGCGGGTCTGGGCGGTCCGCTCGAACGAAGGATCCGCGAGGGCCGCCCTCTGGACCGGATTCGTCCCTGCCTCGGGGGTACGGAGGAAGGCTGTGCCGAGCTGGACGGCGCCGGCGCCGGCAGCGCGCACGGCCCGGGCAGCCTCGGCGGTTCCGATGCCGCCCGCAGCGAGCACGGGGATCCCGACGGCGGCGCGCACGGCGGCGACCAGCTCGGGAAGCGGCCCCGCGAACGCGGGCGCGGGCAGGAAGGCGCCGAAGTGGCCGCCTGCGGCCGCATGCTGGGCGACGACGCCGTCCACGCCCAGCTCCTCCGCTGCCCGGGCCTCGTCCGGGCTCGTGACGGTCTGGAGCACGAACACGCCTGCCCTCCGAAGGCTCGCGACGTCGCCGGCCGGCGGGAGCGCGAACGTGAACGAGACGACGGCCGGGCGCCGCTCGAGGAGGTGCGCGAGCTTCGCCGGGTACGCGTCGTCGTCCGCCCATCGCGGCTCCGGGAGCTCGACGCCGAGCCGCTCGGCGAGGGGCCGAAGCCGCTCGCGGTACGCAAGGACAGCCTCGCGATCCACCGGCTCGTCGGCGGGGACGAAGAGGTTGACGCCGAAGGCCAGCCCTGTTGCGGACAGCTCGTCCACCTCGCGTGCGAGCGCGTCGGGCGCCTTGTAGCCGCCCGCCAGGAAACCCAGCCCACCCGATGCGCTCACCGCCTCCGCGAGCGGCGGGCGGCTCGGTCCGCCGGCCATCGGGGCGCCCACGACGCCCGCTCCGAACAGCCCTTCGGGCAGCTCTCGGTCCATGCTCAGTACTCTAGGCGGGTGAACACAGCGACAGCCCCGCGGGGCATCATGATCGGCCTGGACATCGGCGGCACGAAGACGCGCGGCATCAAAGTGGTCGACGGCGAGGTCGTGGACGACCGCGAGGCCGGGAGCGCGAACGTCCAGAACGTGACGCGGGACCAGGCCGCGGCCAACCTCGCCGCACTGTTCTCCGAGCTCGACGGCTCGGACGCCGCGCGCGTCTTCGTCGGATCGGGCGGGGTCGACACGGAGGCCGACGCCGAGGCGCTCGCAGCCCTGATCCGGCCCCACACGCCGAACGCGGCCGTCACGGTGGTGCACGATTCGAGGCTCCTGCTCGCGGCGGGGCATGCGCGCACGGGGGTCGCGGTGATCGCGGGCACCGGATCCGCGGCCTGGGGAACCAACGAGCACGGCGACGAAGTGCGCGCGGGCGGCTGGGGCTACCTCCTCGGCGACGAGGGAAGCGGCTATTGGCTCGCCCGGGAGGCCGTCCGCTACAGCCTTCACCGCATGAATCTCGGCCTCGAGCCCGATGAACTCACCGATTCGCTCCTCGCCAGCACCGGGCTCTCAGAGCCCGGGGAGCTCATCGCCCACTTCCACGACGCGGCCACGGGCCGACGTTACTGGGCCCAGCGCGCACGCCTCGTGGTCGAGGCGGCCGACGCCGGGCACGCGGGAGCTGGCTTCATGCTCGATCAGGCAGCCCACGACCTTGCTCGGATGGCCGCGCAGGTGGCCCGGCAGCTCGGGATCGAGGGGCCCGTCATCCTCGGGAGCGGGCTCGGCATGAACGTGCTCAGGCTCCAGAACGGCTTCCGGGCCGCGCTCGCGGAGCAGGGGATCGAGGACGTGCGGGTCCTCGACCGGGACCCCGTCTTCGGAACCATCGACCTTGCCGCCCGCGAAGGCTGAGCCGGCGCACTTCGCTGCGGCGCTCGCGTCGGCGAACGCTGGTAGGCTCGCCTCAGCCAGAGCGGTACAAGCCTTCCAGCGAGGACCAGCATGACAGAAGCCATGATCGAGTTCCGCGAGGTGAGCAAGGTCTACGGCGGGGCAACAGCCGTCGACCGGCTCAGCTTGACCGTGCCTCGGGGCCAGATCACCGTGTTCGTCGGTCCTTCCGGCTGCGGCAAGACGACATCCCTGCGCATGGTCAACCGCATGGTCGAACCGAGCTCGGGCACGATCACCGTGGACGGGCAGGACGTCTCGTCGCTGCCGGCCGCCAAGCTCCGTCGGTCGATGGGCTACGTCATGCAGGCCGCCGGCCTCATGCCGCACCGGACAGTGGTCGACAACATCGCCACGGTGCCCCGCCTCAACGGCGTGTCGAGGGGACGCGCGCGCGCCCGCGCGCGCGTGAGGGACGTGGGTTCGATGAAGGCATGGATGCTCCGCTGACGAATGAACGCCGGGGACGCCGAAGCGCGCCGCGGCCGAGGACTCGGCTGGCGGCGGAGCGGGAGAGGGATCCGGTCGCTCCGCCTCAGGCGGTGCGGGGCC
>NZ_DAIUJO010000019.1:14364-42930 GCF_036848755.1 Sinomonas sp.
GGGAGCTGCTCGACGTCGTCGGCCTACCGCAGACGCTCGCCAGCCGCTACCCCGCACAGCTCTCGGGAGGTCAGCAACAGCGCGTGGGCGTCGCCCGCGCCCTGGCCGCGGATCCCCCCGTGCTCCTCATGGACGAGCCGTTCAGTGCCGTCGACCCCGTGGTGCGGCACGAGCTGCAGCAGGAGCTCCTCCGCCTCCAGCGCGACCTCGGCAAGACAATCGTGTTCGTCACCCACGACATCGACGAGGCCGTGCTGCTCGGCGAACGCATCGCCGTCTTCGCGGTAGGCGGGCGCCTCGCCCAGGTCGCGGGACCCGAGGAGATCCTTCGGGCGCCCGCCGACGATTTCGTCGCAGGCTTCGTGGGCCGCGACCGCGGGTTCCGGCACCTCGGCTTCTACGATGACGGCGGCCTCGCCGTGGACGGCGCCGAGACGTTGACCAAGTCGCAGCTCGATCGGGCGCGGCCCACGGGGTGGACCGTCGTGGTCGACGACGGAGGCCGGCCAGCCGGATGGGCCTCGCCGGAGAATCCCGGCACGCTAGTGAGCGGCGGCTCGCTGCATCGGGCCGGTTCGTCGCTCCGGACCGCGCTCGACGCCGCGCTGTCCTCGCCGTCGGGACGCGGCGTCGTCGTGGACGACGACGGCCGGTTCGTCGGCACCGTCGGCGCCACCGCGGTCATCGCCCAGGCGGACCGTCGACGTGCGGAGGCACAGCGCGAGCGGGCCGAGTCGCGGGGCCGGCCGCAGGCCGGCGCCGAGACCATGGCGGGGGAGACCACCTGATGGAATGGGCCATCGCGAACGCTGGCCGCATCGCCTCGCTTGCCGGGCAGCACCTCGTCCTGGCGATCGTGCCGCTCGTGCTCGGTCTCGTCATCAGCCTCCCGCTCGCCCAGCTCGTGCGGAGGCACCCCGCGTGGCGGACGGCGCTCCTGACCCTGAGCTCCGTGCTGTACACGGTGCCCTCGCTCGCGCTGTTCATCATCCTTCCGGTGCTCCTCGGCACGCGGATCCTCGACCCCGTGAACGTCATCGTCGCCCTGACCGTCTACGCGGTCGCCCTGCTCATGCGCTCCGCCCTCGACTCCCTCGATTCCGTGGACGGAGAGCTGAGCCTCGCAGCCCAGGCGCTCGGCCACACCTCCGTCAGCCGGTACTTCCAAGTCGACCTCCCGCTCTCGCTCCCTGTGCTCATCGCAGGGCTTCGGGCGATCTCCGTCAGCAACATCTCGCTCGTGAGCGTCGCCGCCCTTGTCGGCATGCCGAATCTCGGGATCCTTTTCACGGAGGGACTCCAGCGCGACTTCGTCACAGAGATCGTCGTCGGCCTCGTGGCGATCCTCGTGCTCGCGCTCATCATGGACCTCCTCCTCGTGGTGCTCGGCCGCCTGCTTTCTCCCTGGGCGCGGTTCGCCTCCGGTGCGGCGGCCAGAGAGGCCGGAGCGCCGACGCGAAGGGCGGCGCGAGCGTGAACCTCTTCGAACAGACGTGGGCCTGGTTCGCGGATCCCCTCCAGTGGTCCGGATACTCGAGCATCCCCACCCGACTCGGCGAGCACATCTTCTACACGCTCCTGACCGTGGCCATCGCGAGCGCCATCGCCCTGCCGATCGGGGCGTTCGTAGGCCATACGGGCCGTGGGCGCGTCGTCGTCGTCGCCATCGCGGGCGCGCTGCGTGCCGTGCCGACCCTCGGCCTCCTCGTCCTGTTCGTGCTCTTGGCCGGCATCGGGCTCATGCCGCCCATCTGGGCGCTCGTGATCCTCACCGTCCCGCCGATCCTGGCGGGAACGTATGCGGGCATCGCCGCCGTCGACCCCGTGGTGGTCGACGCCGCGCGCGCCCAGGGCATGCGGGAGCTCCAGATCCTGTTCGGGGTCGAACTCCCGAACGCCGCCCCCGTCATCTTCGGCGGAATCCGCGCCGCCGTGCTCCAGGTGATCGCGACAGCGACCGTCGTCGCCTATACCAACCTTGGCGGCCTCGGCCGCTACATCTTCGACGGCCTCGCCCTCTCCGATTACCCCCAGATGCTCGGCGGCTCCGTCCTCGTGGCGGCGCTCGCCGTCGTCGCCGACCTCGTCCTCGGCGTGCTTCTCCGACGCCTTGGTCCTCGCTCGGCCTCCAAACGGGGGCTCCCGGCCCCGGAGGTCCTACAGGAAGGAATGCCATGACCAGTCACCTGCCCTCCATCCCGCGCCGCCGGGCGGTCGCCGCACTGGCCGCGGGCCTCGGATTGAGTCTCGCGCTCAGCGCGTGCGGAGGCTCTTCGAATCCCCTGAGCTCTGGCGGCGCGTCGAGTTCGGCCTCCGGCGGCGGCAAGACCCTCGTCGTCGGATCCGCGGACTTCACCGAGAGCCAGATCATCGCCGAGCTCTACGCGGGGGCCCTCAACGCGGCGGGGATCCCCGCGACGACGAAGCCCAACATCGGCGCTCGCGAGGTGTACTACAAGGCCGTCCAGGACGACTCGATCGACGTCGTCCCGGACTACACGGGCAACCTGCTGCTCTACTTGGACCCGAAGGCCACCCAGGTCTCCGCCTCCGACATCGCGTCCGCTCTGCCGAACAAGCTGCCGAAGGGCCTCTCGGTCCTCGACCCGGCCCAGGCCGAGGACAAGGACGCGATGGTCGTCACCAAGGCGACCGCGACCAAGTACTCGCTCGAGAGCATCGCCGACATGTCGAAGGTCTGCAGCGACCTTGTCATCGGTGCCCCCGCGACCTTCGAACAGCGCGCCTACGGCCTGCCCGGCCTCAAGGACAAGTACAACTGCGTGCCGAAGCAGTTCCAGCCGTTCAACGACGGCGGCGGCCCCGTCACGCTCAAGGCCCTCCTCTCGAACGACATCCAGGTGGCCGACATCTTCACGACGACCCCCTCGATCCCGGACAACGACCTCGTGGTCCTGGCCGACCCGAAGAACAACTTCATCGCCCAGCAGGTCGTCCCGCTCGTGAACACGGCCAACCTGACCGACGCGGCGAAGAAGGTGCTCAACAATGTCTCGTCCAAGCTCACGACCACGGACCTGATCAACCTCAACCGCGCCGTGAGCGGCAACCAGAAGCAGAGCCCGGCCGACGCTGCGAAGGCCTGGCTCAAGGACAAGGGCCTCGCGTCCTAGCCCTTCCCGGCAGCGAAAGCAATGCCACAGGGTGTGAGCGGAATCTCGAAAGGGACGCCCACACCCTGTGGCATTCTTAGGGAATGGCCGAGTTCAAGCAGTCTTCCAAGCTCCACAACGTCCTCTACGACATCCGGGGACCGATTCTGGAAGCTGCCCAGCAGATGGAGGCCGAGGGTCACAAGATCCTCAAGCTGAACATCGGCAACCCGGCCCCGTTCGGCTTCGAGGCTCCCGACGCCATCCTCGTCGACATGATCCGGCACCTCCCGCACGCGCAGGGCTACAGCGACTCCCGCGGCATCTTCTCCGCGCGGACCGCGGTCTCGCAGTACTACCAGACGCGTGGCATCCAGAACATCGGCGTCGACGACATCTACCTCGGCAACGGCGTGAGCGAGCTCATCACCCTCTCGCTCATGGCGCTCCTCGAGCAGGGTGACGAAATCCTGGTCCCGACCCCCGACTACCCCCTCTGGACGGCGTCGGTCTCGCTTGCGGGCGGCCGGGCGGTGCACTACTCGTGCGTCGAGGAGGCGGACTGGGAGCCGGACCTCGAGGACCTCGAGGCGAAGATCACGCCGCGCACCAAGGGCATTGTGGTGATCAACCCGAACAACCCCACCGGCGCCGTGTACTCGGACTCGACCCTGAGGCGGATCGCGGCGCTTGCCGAGCAGCACGGGCTCATCGTCTTCGCCGACGAGATCTACGAGAAGATCCTCTACGACGGGAACACCCACACCAACATGGCCGCGTTCACGGACGAGGAGGTGCTGTGCCTGACGTTCAGCGGCCTGTCCAAGGCATACCGCGTCTGCGGGTATCGGGCCGGGTGGATGGCGATCTCGGGGCCGAAGAAGACCGCGGCCGACTACCTTGAGGGCATCAACCTTCTGGCGAACATGCGTCTGTGCGCGAATGTGCCGGCGCAGCATGCGATTCAGACTGCCCTGGGCGGGTACCAGAGCATCAACGATCTGATCCTCCCAGGCGGCCGCCTGCTCGAGCAGCGCAACAAGGCGTACGAGATGCTCAACGCGATCCCCGGTGTGTCCACCCGCCAGGCCAAGGGCGCCCTATATCTGTTCCCGCGCCTCGACCCCGAGGTCTATCCGATCAAGGACGACGAGCGCTTCGTCCTCGATCTCCTGCGCGAGCAGAAGATCCTCGTCTCGCACGGCCGGGCATTCAACTGGCACGCGCCCGACCACTTCCGGATGGTCACCCTTCCGGCCGTAGCGGACATCGAGGAAGCGATCGGCCGCATGGCGGACTTCCTCAGCAGGTACGAAGGGAACTGACTCACCCCGGAGGCAGCAATGACGCAGCGCGCGGCTGAGAAGGTCTTTGAGGACAGCCCGGAGCACCTGTTCGGCGTCGGGCCGGACTTCTCGCTCGCAGCAGTGGATCCCGCCTCGACCCCCGCGTTCGCCGGGCGCAAGTCGGACGGCAAGGCGGTGCTGTCCGCGAGGAGTTCGCGCCTCACCCGGCTCCAGGAGCGTCTGTTCGCGGAGGGACGCTCAGGGCGCCGTCGTTCGCTCCTCCTCGTTCTCGAGGGCATGGACACCTCCGGCAAGGGAGGGGTCATCCGGCACGTGGTGAGCGCTGTCGATGTCCAAGGCGTCCAGCTGGCCTCCTTCGGGCCGCCCACGGAGACCGAGGAGCGCCACGACTTCCTCTGGCGCGTGGAACGTCAGCTTCCTGGCCCAGGCATGATCGGGTGCTTCGACCGCTCACATTACGAAGACGTCCTCATCCACCGTGTGCACGGCTGGGCGGAATCCCGGGAGCTCGAACGGCGGTATTCGGCGATCCAGGACTTCGAGTCACGACTCCATGAGGACGGGACCCGAGTCCTCAAGATCATGCTGCACATCAGCAAGACCGAGCAGCTCCGCCGGCTTTCGGCCCGACTGGCCGATCCCACGAAGCACTGGAAATACGATCCCGGAGACGTCGACGAGCGGCTGCGCTGGGACGACTACATGGCGGCCTACGAGGCGGCTCTCGTCAGGACCAGCACCGCTTACGCGCCCTGGTATGTGGTCCCGGCGGACAACAAATGGTACTCGCGCCTCGTCGTGCAGGATCTGATGCTCGGCGTGCTCGAGCGGATGGATCCGCAGTGGCCGCCCGCGTCGTTCGACGTCGAGGCCGAGAAGCAGCGGCTCGCAAAGAGCTGAACGGCCCAGGCTATTCGCTTGAGGTCGGCGTGCTGCCCGTTTCGGGCTGATGGCGGGCGGCATCGAGCCGGCGGGGGGCGGCGCCGAGCCACTCCTCGCAGCGTTGCGCGAGCGCCTCGCCTCGCTCCCAGAGCGCGAGCGATTCCTCGAGGCTCACGCCGCCGGCCTCGAGCTTTGCGACGACAGCGACAAGCTGCTCCCTGGCTTCCTCGTAGCTCAACTCCGCGAAGGCGTCCTGCTGGGCTTCAGTCATGCTGGGTTCCTCCGTCTGCCTGGGATGGGCTTGGCTCGTGTGCGGTGTTCCGGGTGGCTGAGGCGAGTTCGCCTTCCGACGTTGCGACAATGGCGCCGCGGGAGAGCCGGACGCGGAGCGCGGTGCCGGTGGGCGCGTCGTCGGGCGCCCGGATGACGGCGGCCGCAGGGCCGTCGAGCAGTTGAACCACGGAGTAGCCGCGGTCCAGGGTCTGCTGCGGCGAGAGGGCCCTGACTTGGGCGCGGAGATGCTGGACGGCGTCGTGGCCGCGGGCGACGGCGGCTCCCACCGCGTGGTGCGCACGGCGGAGGAGCCGCTCGAGATCGTCATGGCGGATGTCGAGCATCTGCTCGGGCCTGGCGAGGACAGGGCGGCTGCGGAGGAGCATGAGCTGCTGTCCCTCCCGTGCGACGTGCAGGGCTATCTGGCGTTCGAGGCGTTCGCGGCACTGCCGGACACGGGCAAGCTCCTCGGTGACCTCGGGGACGATGCGCTTCGCGGCGTCCGTGGGGGTGGACGCTCGGAGGTCGGCGACATCGTCCAGGATCGGCCTGTCCGCCTCGTGGCCGATGGCGCTGACGACCGGCGTTGCGGCCTGCGCGACAGCCCGCACCAGGCGCTCGTCGCTGAACGGCAGGAGATCCTCGAGAGAGCCGCCGCCCCGGGCTACGACGATCACGTCGACCTCCTCAATGGCATCGAGCTCGCGCAGCGCCGAGATGACCTCTGTCACGGCGCTCGCTCCTTGGACTGCGACCTCGCGGATCTCGAAGTGGACGGCCGGCCAGCGCAGCGCGGCGTTGCGCAGCACGTCCTTCTTCGCGTCCGAGTCGCGGCCCGTGATGAGACCGATGCGGTGGGGGAGGAGGGGGAGGCGGCGCTTGCGCGATTCGGCGAACAGGCCCTCCGCGCCGAGGGACTGCCGCAGCCGTTCGATGCGGGCGAGCAGGTCGCCGAGGCCGACGGGGCGGATATCGCGTACCTGCATGTTGAGGCGGCCGGTTTTGAGCCACATTTCGGGCTTGACGAGGGCAACGACGCGTGAGCCGCGTTCGAGCGGTTCCTTGAGCCGGGCCATGACTTGGCCCCACGCGGAGGCGGACAGTGAGATCTCCGCCTCGACGTCGCGCAGCGTGAGGAACGCATTCGTGCCGCGCCGGCTCAACTCGATCACCTGCCCCTCGACCCAGACTTGGGGCGACCGGTCGATATGCTCCTTGAGCTTGCGGGAGAGCAGCGCGAGGGGCCAGGGATTGTCCGGGGACGTGTCCGCGGCGCGCTCCGGAAGGCTCTTGGGGGTCTCCGCAGGTTCGGCGGCGTCCTCCGCGGGCCCGTCGGACATTCCGAAGGCCATGGCGTCTAGCGGCTCGGCCGACTCAGGCATGTCCTCCCCCTCTCCGGAGCGCTGGGTCATGTCCCACATCTATCACGGGCCACCGACAGTCCGACGCGGCTCGTCGTCCAGAAGCGATCAGCTTCGCCCTCTACGATAGGTGCGTTGTCGCCGACCCCGGGAAGCCATGCGTACCGTTCTCTCCGCACTCTCAGTGCTGCTCGCCGTCGTCCTGACCGCCGTGGCGGTCCCCGCATCGTGGCTCGACCGGAATGTTGTCGACGAGTCCGGGTTCGTTCAGCTGCTTTCCCCGATGAGCACTGACAAGCAGCTCCAGTCGACTCTCATCTCGAATCTCGACACTGCGGTCATCTCGGACTCGAGCATCCCCTCGGTGCTGCGCCCGGTCGCCCAGCAGGCGGTCCAGGGGCTGGCAACGAGCCTCGTGTCCGATCCTGGCTTCCCCCAGGCATGGAACGACACGCTCCGGGCCAGCCATCAGATCAACTTCAGCCCCGACAAAGCCTCGGCGAACGCCTTCGAGCTCGAACTCCGGCCCGTGGCAGCGCTCATGGCGAAGCGGGTCGGCAGTTCGCTCAACGTGAACATTCCAGGTCCCTCCACCCTTCAAGTCCAAGTGGGGACGGCCCAGCAGCGCTCCTGGCTCACGGGCGCGCAGGACCTCGCCGCACTGTCCCTCCCGCTGAGCTTGGGCGCGGTCCTTGCGTTTGTTCTGGGCCTGCTGTTCGCACGACGGCGCGGGGTCGCCTTGGCGTGGGCAGGCATCGGCCTGCTGCTGGTTGCCGCGCTCTATCAAGGGGCGGTCGGCCTCGTCCCGGCCGTAGCGTCGTCTCAGGGGAGCGCAGGGTCGATGTCGTCGACGTTCGGCGCCAGGGCTGCGGAGCTCGCGGCAGCGAACTTTGAAACGTGGATCGCAGCCGTCGCGATCGCGGGAGCGGCGCTGCTCGTGTTCGGGGCGGTGCTCGGCGCGGTTCGCCGCAGGCAGAGGGTTCGGACCGACGCGCGGTGGTGACTCGCTAGCATTGGATCATGTCTTCCGCGCCCGTTTCCCTGTCCATGCCCTCGGTTCCACGACGTCGCCGGACTCCTGAGGAAGTGGCTGCGGCGGTTCAGGTCGCAGGTAAGAAGCGCGTCCTGCTCGCCGCTCCGCGCGGCTATTGCGCTGGGGTCGACCGGGCCGTCATCGCAGTAGAGAAGGCGCTCGAGCACTACGGTCCGCCGGTCTACGTCCGGAAGCAGATCGTCCACAACCGCCACGTCGTCGAGACACTCGAGGAGCGGGGCGCGATCTTCGTCGACGAGACGGACGAGGTCCCGGAGGGCTCGCTCGTGGTCTTCTCGGCGCACGGCGTGAGCCCGGCGGTAGTCCGATCGGCCGAGGACCGGGGGCTGCGGACCATCGATGCCACGTGTCCGCTCGTGACCAAGGTCCACCGCGAGGCTGTGCGGTTCGCGAAAGGCGATTACGAGATTCTGCTGATCGGCCATGAGGGCCACGAAGAGGTCGAGGGTACGTACGGCGAGGCCCCGGAGCACACGCAGATTGTGAACTCGCCCGAGGAAGCGGACACGATCGAAGTCCGCGACCCTGACCGTCTTATCTGGCTCTCTCAGACCACGCTCTCCGTGGACGAGACGATGGAGACCGTTCGCCGCCTGCGCGAGCGCTTTCCGAACCTCCAGGACCCGCCGAGCGACGACATCTGCTACGCGACCTCGAACCGCCAGGCCGCCATCAAGAAGATCGCGCCTCAAGCGGACCTTGTGATCGTGGTGGGCTCGGCGAACTCGTCCAATTCGGTGCGGCTCGTCGAGGTCGCGCTCGAATACGGCGCCAAGAAGGCCTACCGGGTCGACTTCGCGAACGAGGTCGACGAATCCTGGTTCGAGGGAGTGGAGACCATCGGCGTGACCTCCGGCGCGTCGGTGCCGGAGGTACTCGTCCAGGAGGTCCTTCGGCTCGCGGCCGACTACGGCTACGAGACGGTCGAGGAAGTCGTGACCGCGGAAGAGGACATCCTCTTCTCCCTCCCGAAGGAGCTCCGAGCCACTCTCAAGGAGATGGGCGATGGCAGCCGCGGGCTCGGCGGCCGCGGCCAGCGCCCCACGAGCTAGCCGGCCTGCGAGAGCTCGTCGAGCAGTTCGCTCGCGCTCAGCACCCTCGGCGTGCTTGCGAGCGGAGCAAGCTCGGGCAGCGTCTCCGGCGCCCCCGGGTCGAGGGCGCTGATCCGTCGGGCCGTGGGGAGGACGCGAGATTCGAGGGCGCCGACGAACGCGTTGTAGCGCTCCACCGAGGATTTGAGCGACGTCCCGAGCTTCGCGACGTGGCCTCCCATCGTGCCCAGCCGGCTGTACAGCTGCTGTGAGAGCTCGAACAGTTCGCGGGCGTTCTCCGTGAGGAGCTCCTGCCGCCAGCCAAAGGCGACCCCCTTCAGGAGAGCGATGAGCGTCGCGGGTGATGCGAGTGCCACGTTCCGCGAGAACGCGTAGTCGAGGAGTCCTGGGTCCTCGATGAGGGCTTCGGCAAGGAAGGATTCGGCTGGAAGGAAGCAGACGACGAGCTCGGGGCTCGCCCCGACGGATTCCCAGTACTTCTTGGTGCCGAGCACGTCCACGTGGGTGCGCAGGGCCTTGGCATGGTCGGCGAGGTGGCGTCTCCGCGCCTCGAGGGCCGGAGCACTCGCATCCTGCGTGAGCCCTTGGGCTCTGAGGTACGCGGCAAGCGGGACCTTGGCGTCGACGATGATGTGCTTCTGCCCGGGGAGGTGCACGACGAGGTCCGGACGGTGTGCGCCCGCTTCCCCGGAGGCCGTGACCTGCTCGCTGAAGTCGACCCGTTCCAGCATGCCTGCGGCCTCCACGACCCGGCGCAGCTGTACCTCCCCCCAGGTTCCGCGCGAGGCGTTGTTGGACAGGGCCGCGTTCAGTGCATGGGTCGTCTGGAGGAGGGCTGCGTCCGACTCTCGGGCGGATTGAAGCTGTTGCGCGAGCTGGCCGTACTGCTCGACGCGGTCGCGTTCGAGGAGTGCGACCTGGCGCTGGACGGCCCCGAGCTTCTCCGCAACCGGTGCGAGCGCGCGGAGGACGCTGTTCTCCTGCTCGTCGAGCGTCGTGAGCGCGGCGTTCTGGCGCGCAAGCAGGTCCCTCTCCGCGGTGGCTCCGGCCAACTGTGCCTCAAGGTGGGAGACGCGAGCCTGGAGCGTTGGCGACGTGCCGCCGTCGTGCGCTGCTCGGCGACGGGCCAACGCGAAGCCGGCCAACGCGCCGAGAATGAGGGCCAGCAGCGCCACGAGGAGTGTCACGAGAGTCTGAGTTCCGTCCATGGACTCACCTTGGCATGGGGCACCGACAATTCTGGGACGAGGGCGCCGGTATGATGGATGACCGTGGCTCTCACTATCGGCATCGTCGGTCTCCCCAACGTCGGAAAGTCGACGCTCTTCAACGCGCTGACGCGCAACCAGGTCCTCGCGGCGAACTACCCGTTCGCGACGATCGAGCCGAACGTCGGGGTCGTGAGCCTTCCCGACCCACGGCTCGGGCAGCTTGCCGAGATCTTCAAGTCGGAGCGCATCCTCCCCGCGACGGTCTCCTTCGTCGACATCGCCGGTATCGTCAAGGGCGCGTCGGAGGGCGAGGGCCTGGGCAACCAGTTCCTCGCCAACATCCGCGAGGCGCAGGCGATCGCGCAGGTCGTCCGCGTGTTCGACGATCCCGACGTCGTCCATGTCGAGGGCCGTGTCGATCCCCGGTCGGACATCGAGACCATCCACACCGAGCTCATCCTCGCCGACCTCCAGACGGTCGAGAAGGCCTTGCCGCGCGTCGAGAAGGAAGTCAAGAACAAGAAGCGTGACGCCGCCGAGCTCGCCGCGCTGCAGGCCGCTCAGGGGGTTCTCGAGCGAGGTGACACCATCATCTCCGCGGTCCAGACGGACAAGCTTGACATGGACGCCCTCAAGGAGCTCAACCTCCTCACGGCCAAACCCTTCATCTATGTCTTCAACGCAGACGAAGGCGTACTCGGAAGCCCGGAGAAGCAGGCCGAGCTTCGCGCCCTCGTCGCCCCCGCGGACTGTGTCTTCCTCGACGCCAAGCTTGAGGCCGACCTCGTCGAGCTCTCGGAGGAAGAGGCGCGCGAGATGCTCGAGATGAACGGGCAGGACGAGTCCGGACTGGACCAGCTCGCCCGAGTCGGCTTCCACACGCTGGGCCTCCAGACCTACCTCACGGCGGGGCCGAAGGAAGCTCGAGCATGGACAATCCATCGGGGGGACACGGCGCCGCAGGCGGCTGGCGTCATCCATACGGACTTCCAGCGGGGCTTCATCAAGGCCGAGGTTGTCCACTTCAAGGACCTCGTCGATGCGGGTTCGATGAACGAGGCGAAGGCGCGCGGCAAGGTCCGAATCGAAGGCAAGGACTATGTGATGGCCGACGGCGACGTCGTGGAGTTCCGCTTCAACGTGTGATGCGGGCTGGATTCCCGCGAGATTGCTGGGATCAGGCCTCTTCGATACCCGTGTGCCGGGCCTAGTGGTAAAGGACTGTGGATGGCCAGCCGTTCACCACTGGGCCCGATGCTGTCGCTGTTTGGACCAAGGCCACCAGTGCTGCGCCTGCGTCAGCCAAAGCCGGCATGCCGTCCTCATCGGCGACCCCGGCTGGGTTGCGTTGGACGACGTGTGGCCGGAGCTAAGCTTCGATGGCCGCTTGTTGGGGCTCGTATTGGCGCCCGCCGATCGCACCCTGGCGCGCATCGCTGCGGCTCCGAGCGCGGAGGTGGGAGCCCGTCAGGCGTCCACCTGGTTGTCGGTCCAGTCTTCTGAGAACTCGACGGAGGGGTGCGGGCCGTGCTCTCTCGTACAGGGTGCGCCGGGACGCCTGCGGAGGGCCGGTGGCGGTGGCAGGGGACCCGCTCTTGAGCCCTCAGCCTGTGACTGTCCCTGAACGCTTCAGTCGGTCATTTCCTTCGGGAACCCTCTGGGGCTGCAGCGGCGATCCGCACTCCGGTGCGAGGATTGGCCGCATGGGGAAGCAGGACGACGAGGACATCGAGGTGTGGTCCGCGGGCCTGATGTGGGTCGAGGCAGCGGAGATGCAGTGCGCAAGGTTCCAGAGGGCGGCGGTGTTTAATGCGGCGGCGCTGCTGGACGCGCGCACGAGGTCCCTGCTGGAGGCCCATCCGGAGAGACGCGACGAGTCCCGACCTCCTGTTCTCGTACCTACTGTGGCGCTGCACCTACAGGAGCGGATCGAAGGGGCATTCCTCCTCTCGGCGGTCGGCAGCGTGTTCCGAGCCCACGACCGGCTGCCGTGGCGGCCGCTGACGGCGCTGAAGCGGACGGCTCTGAAGGAGGAAACGCTGCTGCGGGACCTGAGGACCGCCTCCGAGCACTGGGATCAGTACGGCAGGTCTCCGCAGGCGGTGATGGAGACCGAGCACGCGAAGGCCTTCTTCGAGAGCCAAGAACGGCTCGCGAGGGGGCGCGGCAGGGAAGCGCTGGCCCGGTTCCGGGAGCTGGCACGCGATGACCCGTGGGCGGTATTCGAGCTGCCGCTGCCGGAGTCGGATGAGGTGTGGATCTGGGGGATCCCCCTCGCCCCCGTCAGGGGGTGGCTGCGAGAGGTCCGGCAGCGGCTGGAACGGGCACTGAAGGTGGTCGGGCAGGAAGCCCCGGGCATGCTCAAGAGCAGGATCGAGGGCGACGATGGGGTGGAGTGGCCGCAGGAGCGGGCACGCTACCGGCTCTGGCGCGAGGACATGAAGCACCTGCCCGAGCACGGGTTCTGACTCTCCTCCCATCCGATGCGCTGCGTTCAGCAGTGCATGCGCCCGACGGCGCGCCTGCAGATCGAGCTTGCGGAGCTGGACCCTGGGCGCGTTTTCGAACTCGACGCGGCAGCTCTCGCTACTTCGGCCAGACCAAGACCATGCGCTATTACGCGGTCTCCAAGGGCGGTGACCTGATCTGCCTGATCCCCGTCAGCCCAGACGGCACTGGAAAGTCGATGGGGTGCGGGCATGTCAGGGGTTTTGAAGGCCACGGGCTCCGGGTCGGGCTGAACGGTGAGAGCGACGAGGGTCGGCTGATCGTTCCGAACACCGGGCAAATCGCCGTGAGCAAGGATCCTTCTGACACGTGGGTCGAAGTGGCGGACGACTTCCTCGTGAAGGAGGCTTCCCGCTGATGTCGGATGGGACTGCCATTCCGCGGGGCGGAAGGGTTGCCGGATCGCACCAGACCACAACTGAGAGCAGCAGTCATGGTGCCCGCGGCCAGGGCGAGGGTGCAGGATGTGCCTATGCGGGCTCGTCCCGGGGCGCTCTCGGAGGCTACGGTGCCCGCCCCCAGCGGCGAGCCCGCATGCTTGGAGGGCAAATGAGGCGAACAGCAGCAGCCCTGCTGGCCGGAGGGGCGGTGGTTGCGTCTCTCGCTGCCGCCGCCGTCGCATCCGCCGCAGGCCATGAGCCCGCGGTCCGCCTGCCGGTCCCGGCGACCCACAGCGTCCGCGTTGTGCCGCTGCAGGCCACCCCGATACCCGGAGTGGTGGTCTCCCCGATGATCCCGGCAGCCCCGCTCACCTCGCCTGCGCCCTGACCGCAGGGAACTCGCCGTTGCAGACTTCGGCGGGGGCCTCCGATGAGGGAAGGGGTTGGCGCCGAGTTCCGCTTCAACGTGTGACTCGCCCGTCGTCGGTCGAGCATTGAGGTGACGGGCCCGGTGCTCCCTCACGACACCGAATTGGCTCGTGGCCGGACCCGCCACTCCTGCTGCCTACCCGCGGGTAGGGCTCCAAAACCGACTGCTACCTCTCGTGGGGCTCTTGAGAGGCCGCCGCCTTCGCGTTGAGATCGCTGAGTTCGAGTTGGCGTGCAGGGCTCCGGGGGAACGGGCGGCTTGACGCGGGGCGGAGGTCGGGGCCGACGTGGAGCAGTTCTCCGGGCCCCATGAGACGCCACCGTGGATCGTCGTCCATACGTTTGGTGGCGACGAGGACGCGGTCCGCCATGTCCTCGCTGCGAACGCTGATTCGAGGACTCGTCGCCTCGAGCCTCTGGGGAGCCGCGGCAGCGCCGGTGTGGTCCTCGCGGACGTAGAGCTCGTGCGACTCAGGGTAACGGAGGGCCCACAGATCCGTGGCCGTGGTGATGATGAAGTTCAGGCTGAAGATCGGGAGTTCTTCGGCCATCCACGACACCGCCCTGACGATGCCTTCCTCAAGGTTGCCGCCAGCGTGCCGGGTTTCGGCCGTGATGAGGGCGAACATCCGCTCGCTGTCGGTTTCGCCGCGCACGAGTCCTGCTGCCCCCAGATCCTCCAGCCGCTGCTCGAGCAGCGCCAGTCCCGTGAAGGCCCCGTTGTGGGCGAAGAGTCTGCCTGCCTGCTCGAACGGATGGGTGTTGACGTAGGTGTGTGCCCCCGTGCTCGCGTAGCGAACGTGGGCTACGAAGGTAGTGCTCTCGAGGTCCCGGGCCTCCCTCGCGAAGGCGCGATCCTGCCACGCGGCCACCGCTTGTTTCTCCACCTTGGGATGTCCCTCGGGGGTGAAGATGCCCACTCCCGTTCCGTCCGGCTCCCGCCGGCTCTGCTCCAACAGGCTCTCCGGTGCGTTCAGCAGCCAGAAGGTCGCGTGGGTCCGCGCGCGGCCCGAGTGCAGTCCGAACAGGCGGCACATCGCCCCTCCCAGTGTCTTTTGACGGCGCTGGGCTCACTCTACTGGGAGGGAAGGACGCTCCGTCAGCCTCCCGCCGGGTACCGAAGAGTTCCTCGTCGGCAATCAGGCCCTGCGCGATCCGCGGAGGGCCGGGCGGAGAGCAGTGGGGTCCAAAGTGCCGTGCTCTCGTACGGCGGTGGCCCAGCGTTCGGGATCGCCCAGGTGCTCTCGCGCGAACGAGGAGATCGGATCCGCGGGCTCGTGCATGCAGGCCCACCCGAGATACTGAAGGTTGCGCTCGTAGGCAAGGACAAAGGTCATCAGAAATGCCCCGGCCCGTTCTCGCACTTCGGGGCTGGCCGCGAGATAGTCGATCTGGGGGAGGGCCGCGAGGGCGTAGGCCTCAGTGTCCTCGTCGGCGTCTTGAGGCGGCCGCGGCACCTCACCGGTTTCGAAGACCTTGAGCGCCACCGGCAGCGCGTTGTCCCTGAGTTCCTCGTCCCGGTCTCCACAGATGCCATCCAGCACCTTGCGGTATGCAAGCGTGTTGGCCACGTTGGCCGACATGATGCCGCATGCCGCGCCCAAGGGCATGTCCCCTTCCGGCACTTCGCTGCTGTGGGCGCCGAGTCCGTCCGCGACCGTGCTCGCAAGCATCCCCACCGCTTCGCAGATCTGGCGCCTCGCTGCGGGGGTGGCCTCCGGGAAGTCCCCGGCGAGCGTCTGCAGTGTGCGGGGCGGCAGGAGCCCCAGCGCGGTCCGGGCCGTCGGTTCGTCGGTGGGCCAGAGGCGACCATCGAAACCCATGAGGGTTCCCGTCTCCGGGTCGGCGAGCGGGCAGAGCATGGACAGGACATGGTGTGCTTCGTCTGCATGGGTCACCCAGGATGTCTTCCCGCTGACGCCGCTCTCAACCCATCGTCTTGGCAGCCGGCAAGGAGGAGGCAATCATCAAGGGACGGCCCACGGTCACTCGGCGGAAGGGCCAGCACCCCAGAGCAGGAGGTACGTCATGAGGATTCTGATCGCGGGCGCGGGCGCCACGGGCGGCTACTTCGGTGCACGACTGGTGCAGGCGGGCAGGAACGTGACGTTCCTGGTCCGGCAACGCCGGGCCGATCAGCTCGCCCCGGGGCTCCGGCTGGTGACTCCTCAAGGCGAGGAGACCGTCCCCGTCCGGGCACTTACGCCGGAGCAGCTGGACGGCAGTCCCTTCGATCTGGTGGTCCTTGCGGTCAAGGCAGGAGCCCTGCCCTCGGTTCTCGACCAGCTCGGCGCTGCAGTCGGCCCCGGGACGCTCGTCCTGCCATTCCTCAATGGGATGCGGCACCTGGAGATCCTGAACGAGCGCTTTGGGGAGGACCGAGTCCTCGGGGGTTCAGTGCGGGTCGTCACGCTGGTGACGGACGACGGCGCGATCCGGCAAGTCCTGCCGCTGGCGGACATCGTGTTGGGCGCCCAACCAGGAGGTTCCGCCGAGAGGGCGGCTGAAGTCGGGCGCGAGCTTTCGGTGCCGGGCTACGAGCTGCGAGTCACTGACCACATCCTGACGGCGATGTGGCACAAGTGGGGCTTCATCGTCGCCGCGGGGGTCGGATCGCTCCTGATGAGGGCCAACTTCGGAGAGATCGCGTCTGCCCCGGGAGGGCCCGAGTTCATCGGCAGGGTGCTTTCGGAGACCGACCGCGTCCTAGGCGCTTCAGGGCATCCCGTCTCGGATTCGTCCCATCAGGCCACCCTAGGGCTACTTGCGCAGCCGGGCCTGCCCTTCGTTCCGTCCCTCTTCCGGGACTTCACCGAGGGAAGAGAGCACGAGGGGGAGCACCTGCTCGGCGATTTCGCGGCCAGAGCGCGGATCGCCGGGGTGGAGACCCCGATGACGGATCTGGCGCTCTTGCAGATTCGCGTCCACGATGCCGCAAGGGAGGGTACTCGGGCATAGGGCGCCAGGGTGGAGGCCCGGATTCCTGTTCCTCGGAAGTCGGGCCTCCGCCATGGGGGGCCGCTCAGGCCCCGGTCTCGACGAGGAGTTTGACGTCCCAGGGACCAAGCTCGATCTTGTCGACTTTGGCTTGTTCCGCGTCGAGGAGATTGTCCATCGTGCGCGGCGTCGGGACCGTGAGCGGCTCGCGGCTCCAGTTGTGGACAAAGTGGAGGCGGCGTCCATCGTGCGCGGTGGAGGAATGGACTGTCACGGCTTCGGGCAGGTCTTCCCAACCTCGTGCCGACTCAGGGGAGAGCCATCGGATGAGGTCCGCCGCCAGCTCAGGGTTCGGCAGTGTGCCGACAACCGTGATCCTGCCCTTTCCAGCCTCAGCCGTTGTGATCGCGGGGTAGCGGCCGAATTCCGGGTGCACGTAGCTTGCCAGCACCGTCGTTTCGTCTTCTTCGAGGTAATCGAGCCAGCGGGTCGCGCGGCTTGTCGGTGAGACCTTGAAGTCCGGTGACGGCTTGAGCTCGAGGTCGATCTCGAGCTGGGCGCCCTCCTGGCCGTGGACCCCCGCCGTAGCGGCCAGACGAGCTGGTTTCGTCTCGAGCCGGGCCCGCGCTTCTGTATCGGCGTAGGCCGTCCGCATCCCCAGCACGAGGTGGCCGCCGGCCTCGGCGTAGGCCAAGAGCCAGTCAAGAAGGCCGTCGTCGGCAATGTACAAGCCAGCCGCGATGAGCACTGGCAGCTCCTCGGCGAGCTGTGCCGGATCGAGTTGCACGCCCGAAGCTGGGTCGAGAATCTGGCGGTCATGGAGGATTCTGACCGGAGCCCCCGCCCGGAACGACCCCTGGTAGAAGGCCTCGAAGATTCGCTGGTAGGAGCGTTCGTCTCCCTTCATGGGCGGTTCCGCGAGGAAGCAGGGTTGGCCGGCAAGTCCCCATTTGGAGTCGTTCGAGTAGATCATGCCGATGGCTGCGTCGGGCCTGAGCCCGACCAGAGCCTCGCCCGCAGCCTCGAGCTCAGCTCCGAGGCCTGCAAGTTCGCGATAGACACGGCCCGGCTTCTGATCATGGGGAAGGACTCCGACCCAGAACGTCTCCGTGCCGTAGTGGTTGGTGGCCCAGTGCCAGTATTCGATCATCTCAGCGCCGCGGGAGATGAACGCATACGCAGCTTGCCGCCATTGACCGTCGAAGGCCGGGTACTGCATCGCTGAGCCGCCGATTGCTCCCGCATTGGTCTCGGTTACGAGGAAGGGGGCCTGTTTGGAGGAGTACATGCGGTCTGCGCTCTGGAAGAGGCTCCAGGCCCCGCTGGTCGCCCACCCACGTGGAGAGGAGGCGGACTGTGGGACGGCGAAGGCGTCTTGCATCGCGTAGTACGGGTTCCCCGCAGTGACATCGAAGGACCGCGTCATCTCCTGATCGTGCTGAGAGGGACGGTCGTAGGCGATGCAGGTCGTCACGAACTGCTCGGGTGTGGCGTACTCGCGCACGATTCCCGTCTGCCATTCCAGGAATTCGGTAGTGAGACGGGCCTGGAAGCGTCGCCACGCGAGGTCGTACTGCGGTTGAGCGTTGTTGTCGGGCGTCCACAGATCAGCCCAGGTCGAGAGCTGATGCGACCAGTAGACAAGCCCCCACGCCTTGTTGAGGTTTTCGACTGAGCCGTACTGACGGCGCAGCTCGTCGACGAAACGCTGGAAGACGCCCCGGTTGTGGAAGGAGAGAAGCCCCGGTTCGTTGTCGACCTGATACCCGATGACGGCGGGATGCCCAGCGAATCGGCCGACGATCTTCCGTATCGCGCGCTCGGCGTGGAATCTGAAGGCGGGGTGGGTGTAGTCGACTTCCTGGCGGGCACCCCACCCCAGCGGTTGGCCGGTCTTGGGCTCGCCCGCGATCTCCGGATACCTCCGGGCGAGCCACATGGGAATCGCGTAGGTCGGGGTGCCGAGGATGACGGAGATGCCCCGCGCGTGGGCCTTGTCCAAGACCGGCGTCATCCATTCGAGGTCGAATTGTCCGTCTTCCGGCTCCCATTGGGACCAAGTGGATTCCCCCACGCGGATCACCGTCATACGGGCGGCGACCATGAGGTCAAGATCCTCGTCGAGACGGGGTGAGGGTTGGTACTCGTGGTAGTAGGCGGCACCGAAGAGAACTTTGCGAGGTCGGGCAGACATGTCCCTGCTTTCGTGGTAGATGCGGTTGGAGCGATGGCCCGGATCACGCTTTGACGGCCCCGGCGCCCAAGCCCGACTGCCAGTACCTCTGGAGGAAGAGGAACGCGGCCATGAGGGGGAGCACTGAAACAAGGGAGCCGGTGATGACGGTTGAGAAGAGGGCCTGAGAGCCTGAACCCGCTGCAGAAGCCGCCTGCCATTGCGCGAGGCCGACTGGGAGCGGGAAGAGCTCTGGACTGTTGAGCATGATGAGCGGCAGGAAGTAGTTGTTCCACGTCGCCACCAACGTGAACAGAAGTACCGTGATCGAGCCGGGTACGAGGAGCCGGGAGACGATCTGGAAGAAGATTCGCATCTCGCTGGCCCCGTCGACCCGGGCGGCTTCGATGAGCGAATCCGGCACTGCTTCGGCGGCGTAGACCCGCATGAGATAGACGCCGAATGGGCTCACCAGCGATGGAAGTATGACGGCCCAAGGCGTGTTCGTCAGCCCCGCTCCTGCGAAGAGCAGGTAGGTGGGGATGGCGAGGGCGGTCATAGGGATCATGACCGCGCCGAGGACGATGGCGAACATCGCCCTCCCGCCAGGAAACGTGTACTTCGCGAACGCGTAGCCCGCGGCAGTCGCGAGGGCGGACGCCCCCACGCCGCTTGTGATCGCGTAGACGAGGCTGTTGAGGATCCAGTGCCCGAAGACGCCGTCCTGGAAGGTGAAGACGTCATGCAGGTTCTGAGCGAGGCTGAAGTGGGAGAACCAGAGTCCGAAGCTGCTGAACAGGTCGGCGTTCGACTTCGTGGAGGAGACGACGAGCCAGAAGATCGGCAGAAGGAAATACACAAGGCACAGGAGCATGACGGCGGTCAGCAGCGTGCTCTTGCGCTTCCCTGGGCGTCGACGCGAGGGCGCGTCTAGTCTGCGCTCTGCGGTTCGTTCCGCGACGGAGAGGGTCATGCCGCGTCCTTCCTTCTCGCGCCGAGCTGAACCGCGTAGCTGACGGCCATGATCACGATGCCCAGGAGGAAGGCGATCGCTGCCGCGTAGTTGGAGTCTTGGTTTACGAAGGAGAGCTGGTAGGCGTACATGTTCGGCGTGTAGTCCTGCCCGATCGCGACGGGTGCGATGACCCGCAGGAGATTGGGCTCGTTGAAGAGCTGGAACGAACCAATGACCGAGAAGATGGTCGTCAGCAAGAGCGCCCCCCTGATCGCGGGCACCTTGATGCTCCAGGCAATGCGCCACTCGTTTGCGCCATCAACGCGCGCGGCCTCGTAGAGTTCGGAGGGAATCGATCGCAGCGCCGCGTACATGACGATCATGTTGTAGCCGACGAATCCCCACGTGACGATGTTCATGATGGAGAACAGCACGTTCCCGCCCGCGAGGAAATCGGGTGCTGGCAGGCCGATTGCCTTCGCGAGCTGCGCAAACGGGCCGAAATCCTTCCCATAGAGATAGCCCCACATGAGCGTCGCCACCACGCTCGGGATCGCGTAGGGGAGGAAGACGCCGAGGCGGATGAAACGCTGAAGCCGAAGCATTCCGCTGTCCAGAGCCAAAGCGAACAGCAGGGAGAGCCCCAGCATGATGGGGACCTGGATGACCAGGAACAGGGCCATCCGAGCGACCCCGCCCAGGAAGGAGGGGTCGGATAGGGCCCTGGCGTAGTTCTCAAGTCCTACGAAGGACACCCCGCCGATGAGTTGCTTCCGAAAGAAGGAGAGGTACCCGGCGTATACCAGCGGTACAGCGACCATCAGGGCGAAGACGGCCATGAAGGGCAGGGACAGGGCGTATCCGGCGGCGTACTGCCTTCGGCGCGCGCGGTTCACGCCTCTGGGCTGCCCCGTCCTGGGGATCGCAGTGCTAGTCGGCAACGGTGAACCCCTGTCCCTTGGCGTATTGGACGAGGTCGTCCTGCCAGGCGGACAGGGCCGCGTTCAGGTCTCCTCGGTTGCCGATCGCCTGGCCCATGGTCTTGTCGTAGCTCGTTGCCGCGTAGTCGTTGAAGGGCAGGAACTGAAAGCCCTCCTGCACGGTCTTGGAGATCTCCGTGAACTCCTGGTTCACCTTCTGGCCGCCGTAGAAGCTTGATGTGGCGTCCGCGAAGGCCGGGTTGTCGAGGACCTTGGTCGACGAAGGGAAGAGGAACTGCTCGTTGGCGAGAGTCAGAGCGGACTTGTCGTCAGTGTTGATGAACTTGGCCAGCATCGCCGACGCAATGGGGTTCTGGGAGCTCTTGAGGACGGCGTCGGTCGAGCCACCATAGTTCCCGCTGGAGATGCTCGTAGCGTCCCACTGCGGCAGGGGAGCGGCGCGCCACTTCCCGGCCGTGCTCTTGGCAGTCCCCTGGAGGAAGACGGGCCCCCAGGCGCCGGTGAGCCATGATGCATACTTCCCGCTGTTGAGGGCCTGGTACCAAGCGTCCACGAAGTCGGGCTCGTTGCCGATGTTTCCCGACTTGAAGAGATCGTTCCAGTACGAGGTCACCTTCTTGCACGCGGCATCGCCGCTGAGGTTGATCTTGACAGTCTTCGCACCGTCGTAGGAGAAGGGCCTGCCGCCGGCCTGCCAGAACAACGCGAGCATGTTGGCCTCCGAACTGGGTGCCCAGTTCGTCAAGAGCCCTGACCCCGACTTTCCGCGGTACGTGGTTGCAGCGGACGCGAAATCGTCCCACGTCTTCGGGACGCTCAGGCCAGCCGCCGAGAAGAGGTCTTCCCGGTAGAGCATCCCCATCGGGCCCGTGTCCTGGGGCACGCCGTAGATGCCCTTGCCGCCAGGAGTGATCCCGCCCCACACCCAAGCGGGGTAGTCCGACTTCAGGTCCGCGACTCCGTAAGGTGTGAGGTCGAGCAGGCTGTCGGTGAGCGTGAACGAAGGGAGCTTGTCGAATTCCATCTGGACAACGTCGGGTGCGCCCTTCCCTGCTTGGATGGCAGCGCGGAGTTTCTGATAGTGGGCCCCGCCTTGGCCGACGTTGACCACCTCGACCTTGATCGCCGGATAGGCCGCTTGGAACATGTCGACTTCCTTCTGGATGTCGGGCACCCAGGTCCAGAACGTCAGATTCGTAGCCTTCTTCATCGCGGCGTCGATCTCGGACTGGGAAACGGGAGAGGCGGAGGTGCCTGCAGCGGGGGAGCCGCCGTTTCCGCATGCAGCGAGGACACTGGCGCTGAAGGCAGCAAGCGGAATCGCGGCCAGGACCGAACGGCGTGAAACTTCTCGGGTCATTGCTCCTGCTTTCACGGTTGTTGATCAATGCGGCATGGCAGGCGAAAGTGGCGCGCCGCAGCGCCAGGACCGCACGCGGTCCTGTTCGCCCGAAGTGATGTGGAGTAGCTAGACGGAGAGAGGGACGGTCGGTGGCTGCTGGGAAGAGGCGCGCACGACTAGTTCGGTCGGCAGAAGAACAAGGTTGTCCTCGGAAGGGCCGCCTTCGATGAGCCGCACGAGCTCGCCGACCGACCGTTCGGCTGCGGCGGCGAAATCCTGGCGGACCGTCGTCAGGGGGACCATCTGGAATTCGGCTTCGGGCACATCGTCGAAGCCGACCACCGACATATCGCCAGGGATTCGGAGCCCCCGTTCCGTGAAGGCGCGGATCGCCCCCATCGCCATGTGGTCATTCGCGACGAATACCGCCGTCACCCCGGCGTCGACTATGGCCCTCGCGGCTTCGTATCCAGACCTCGCGGACCAATCGCCTTCGATGACGGGCCCCGGTTCCAGGCCCGTCTGGGACATTCCCAGCAGCCATCCATCCCTTCGCTGGAGGGCTGCGTGCCAGTTGAGCGGGCCGGCAATGTGGGCGATGTGCGTGTGGCCGAGCCCGACGAGATGATGCACTGCGGCTGCCGAGCCTCCCACTTGATCGGTGTCGACTACAAGATGGTTCGGTGCACCGTCCGAAATGGGGCTGGTGCTCACCACTGGTAGCCCGGCGAGGGCTGAGGGGGTCAAATGGAGCGCTCCGGTCGCCCCGGATACGAGGACGCCTTCAACTCCTCGCCCCAAGAGGTAGGAAATGGCGTCCGCCAGTTCTGGTTCCGAGGGCGACCGTACGGTGGTGAGCGTGAGGGAATAGCCAGCTTGCCATGCCGCCTGTTCAAGGCTGAACAAGCCGGCAGTCGGCCCGTAGAGCGGGCTGGCGGTTGTGATGACGCCGATTTCGTGGGTCCTCTGGGTGGCGAGGGCTCGGGCGGCGGCGTTCGGTCGGTAACCGAGGGCGGTCACCGAGCGCATGACGAGTTCGCGTACTTCGGGCCGCACATTGCGTTCGTTGTTGACGACCCGGGACACGGTCTTGGCGGAAACGCCGGAGTGGGCCGCAACGTCGGCCAGCGTCACTCCTCCGCTCTTCACTTGCATCCGGACCTCCTTTGTGACAGCGCTGTCAGCCGTGACAGCGCCGTCAGTCGTGGAAGCGATCTAACCCTCCCGCTGACAGCGCTGTCAAGAGGTCCATCACGATCCAGTCGAAACCGGGACCGCCCTCCTCTGGCCGAGGCCCCGGCTTAGGATGGCGCGGTGATCGAGAACTCCGAATCCCGCGCGCCGGGCGTCCGTGAAGTCGCCGCCGCCGCGGGCGTTTCGCGCCAGACGGTGTCCCGGGTGTTGAATGACTCGCCGCGGATCAGGCCTGAGACCCGGGAGAGGGTGCTCGCCGCGATGTCCGAGCTGAGGTTCCGTCCGAACAGGGCTGCACGCATGCTCACGACGGCGCGCTCGCGGACCATCGGGGTCCTCGCTTCGTCGGCGTCGTCGCTGTACGGTCCGGCATCGAGCCTGGACGCGGTGGAGAACGCTGCGCGGGAGGCCGGCTACTTCGTCACGGTGGCCCACGCGCCGTCGACCGCGGAGGCGGATCTCCTGGCCGCACTCGACCATCTGGTGGACCAGTCGGTGGATGGGATCGTGGTGATCGCACCGCAGCGGCGGGTGCAGGAGGCCATGGCGACGGTGTCATTCGGTGTGCCGGCCGTCGAGCTGCACGGCGCGGGCGCGGCGGAGGAGGCCGGGCTGTTCGTGGACCAGGTCGAAGGCGCCCGGCTCGCGGTCCGGCACCTTGTCGGGAAGGGGCACCGGACGCTTCTGCATGTGTGCGGCCCTCTGGACTGGGCCGAGGCCCGCGCCCGCCGCGAGGGCTTCCTGCTCGAAACGGAGGCATCCGACGCCGAGGGGATCGTCTCGCGCGAAGGCGACTGGACGGCGGCCTCGGGGGCGGAGATCGCCCGCGCGCATCTGGGGGATCCCAGGATCACAGCCGTCTTCTCCTCGAATGACCAGATGGCTCTTGGCGTCCTGCACGCCGCACGCTCGGCGGGCCGGAGCGTGCCGGGGGACCTCGCCGTCGTCGGCTTCGACGACATCCCGGAGGCCGCCTTCTTCGCCCCGCCCCTGACGACCGTGAGGCAGGACTTCGCCGAACTCGGCCGACGCGCCGTCTCGCGCCTCGTGGCGATGATCGAGGGGCGTGAACTCTCGTTCTCCGAGCCTGTGGCACCGGCGCTGATCGTGCGCGAGTCCGCCTGAGCCTTGCCCCTTTCGTTCGTCCCGTGCATACTTCTGAGGAAGCGTGTGACCGGTCACAAACAAGAAGGGGCAACGACATGGTGCCATTGCAGACGCCCTCCCGCGGGCGGGATGCGATCGTGGGCGCCCGCACCGCGCTGGGCATCGAGCTCGGCTCGACCCGCATCAAGGCGTGCCTGGTCGCGATCGACGATCCCTCGCTCGTGCTGGCAGTCGGGAGCCACGAGTGGGAGAACGAGCTCGCCGAGGGGGTCTGGACGTACTCGCTGGAGTCGGTGTGGGCTGGCCTGCAGGCCGCCTACGCGGCCCTGGCGGCGGACGCGGAGCGCCGCCACGGCGTGCGCCCGGGGGCGTTCGGTGCGATCGGCGTCTCGGCGATGATGCACGGCTACCTGGCCTTCGACGCCGAGGGGGAGCTGCTCGTCCCGTTCCGCACTTGGCGGAACACGACGACGGGGCGCGCGGCGGGCGAGCTCAGCGGGCTGCTCGGGGTGAACATCCCGCTGCGCTGGTCGATCGCGCATCTGCACCAGGCGGTGATCGATGCCGAGCCCCACGTGCCTCGGATCCGCTTCTGCACGACGCTGGCGGGCTACGTCCACTGGCGTCTGACCGGCCGGAAGGTCCTGGGCGTTGGGGACGCCTCGGGCATGTTCCCGATCGATGCAGAGACGAAGACGTACGACGCCGGGCTGGTCGCCGCCTATGACGAGCTAGCCGGGGGGCGGGTTCCCAAGCTCGTGGACCTGCTGCCCGAAGTCCTGGCCGCGGGCCAGCCGGCCGGCGAGCTCACCCCGGAAGGGGCCGCGCTGCTTGACCCGACCGGCGGCCTGCGCCCGGGGATCCCGCTGTGCCCGCCGGAGGGCGACGCCGGCACCGGGATGGTCGCGACGAACTCGGTCTCGCCCCGCACCGGCAACGTCTCCGCTGGCACGAGCATCTTCGCGATGGTCGTGCTCGAACGCCCGCTCTCGGGGGTCCACCACGAGCTGGACGTGGTCACCACTCCGGCGGGCGATCCGGTGGCCATGGTCCACTGCAACAACGGCGCGAGCGAGCTCGCGGCGTGGGCGGGGCTGTTCGGCCGTTTTGCCGCGGTCGCCGGCGCGCCGCTGGATTCCGACACGGTCTACGCCGCCCTCTTCTCCGAGGCCGTCGAGGGCGAGGCCGACGCGGGCGGCCTCCTGGCCTACAACTACCTGGCAGGGGAGCCCATCACGGGCCTCGAGCGCGGGCGCCCGCTCGTCGTCAGGACACCCGAGAGCCGCCTCACCCTCGCGAACTTCGTCCGGGCCCAGCTCTACGGGGTCTTCGGCACGCTCGCCCTCGGCATGCGGGTGCTCGCGCGCGAGGGGGTCGGGCTGGACCGGATGTTCGCCCATGGAGGCCTGTTCCGCACGGCGGGGATCGCACAGCGTTTCCTGGCCGGCGCGATGGAGGCGCCCGTCTCCGTCGCGCACACCGCCTCGGAGGGTGGCGCGTGGGGCATCGCCGTGCTCGCCGCTTTCCTCACCGCTGCCCAGGCCGGCACCGAACGCGCCGACCTGGGCACCTACCTGCGCGAGCGGGTGTTCGGCGGCTTCGAGTTCGAGACGGCGGACCCGCGCCCCGACGACGTCGCGGGCTTCGGGGCGTACCTCGAGCAGTACCGCGCCGGCCTGGCCATCGAGCAGGCCGCCCTCGAAGCGATCCCCCTGAAAGGCGCGGTCCCCCCGAAAGGAGCCATTTCATGACAAGCAGACCTGAGAGCCCGGCGGTGCGGGGCGCCCGCGAGCAGGTCGCCGCGCTGCACGCCCAGCTGGTCCGCTACGGACTGGTCGTGTGGACAGGCGGGAACGTCTCGGGGCGCGTCCCGGGTGAGGACCTGTTCGTCATCAAGCCCAGCGGCGTCGACTACGGCGACCTCGCCCCCGAGAACATGATCGTGTGCACCCTGGACGGGGACGTGGTCCCGGACTCGCCCGGGTCGGAGCGCTCGCCGTCCTCCGACACCGCAGCACACGCCTACGTGTACCGGCACATGCCCGAGGTCGGGGGAGTGGTGCACACCCATTCGACCTACGCGACCGCCTGGGCGGCGCGCGCGGAGCCCATCCCGTGCGTGATCACCGCGATGGCCGACGAGTTCGGCGGGGAGATCCCCGTGGGCCCGTTCGCGATCATCGGCGACGACTCCATCGGCCGCGGGGTCGTGGCGACCCTGTCCGGGCACCGCAGCCGGGCCGTGCTGATGCAGAACCACGGCGTGTTCACCATCGGCAAGGACGCCCGGGACGCCGTCAAGGCCGCCGTGATGGCCGAGGACGTCGCCCGCACGGTGCACATCGCCCGTCAGGGCGGGGCGCTCGTCCCCATCCCACAGCAGGCGATCGATGCCCTCTTCGACCGTTATCAGAACGTCTACGGACAGAACCCGGAAGGATCCCTCGCCTGATGTCCAAGCTCACCACCACCCTCGATGCCTACGAGGTCTGGTTCCTCACCGGCAGCCAGCACCTCTACGGCCCAGAGACCCTGGCCCAGGTCGCCGAGCAGTCCCGCCGGATCGCCGCCGAGCTCGCCGCAGCCAAGGCCATGCCCGTGAAGGTGGTGTGGAAGCCGGTCCTGACCGATGCCGACGCGATCCGCCGGACCGCGCTCGAGGCCAACGCGGAGGACCGGGCGATCGGCCTCATCGCCTGGATGCACACCTTCTCCCCGGCGAAGATGTGGATCACCGGCCTGTCCGCCCTGCAGAAGCCGCTCCTGCACTTCCACACCCAGGCCAACGTCGAGCTCCCGTGGGGCGAGATCGACTTCGACTTCATGAACCTGAACCAGGCCGCCCACGGCGACCGGGAGTTCGGCTACATCCAGACCCGCCTCGGCGTGCCGCGCAAGACCGTCGTCGGGCACGTCTCCGACCCGCGCGTCACCGAGCGGATCGGCACCTGGGCCCGCGCCGCGGCCGGCTGGGCAGCCACCCGGTCCCTCAAGCTCGCCCGCTTCGGGGACAACATGCGCTACGTGGCGGTCACCGAGGGCGACAAGACCGAGGCCGAGGCGCGCCTCGGCGTCCAGGTCAACACCTGGAGCGTCAACGAGCTCGCCGCCGCGGTCGACGCCGCCGACCCGGCCGACGTCGACGCGCTCGCCGCCGAGTACGAGGACCTCTACGACGTCGCCGCCGAGCTCCGCAGGGGCGGCGAGCGTCACCAGTCCCTCCGCGACGGCGCCGCGATCGAACTCGGCCTGCGCTCCTTCCTCGAAGAGGGCGGCTTCGGCGCCTTCACCACGAGCTTCGAGGACCTCGGGACCCTCCGCCAGCTCCCGGGCCTGGCCGTCCAGCGGCTCATGGCCGCCGGCTACGGCTTCGGCGCCGAGGGCGACTGGAAGACCGCGGTCCTCGTCCGCGCCGCCAACGTCATGGGCGCGGGCCTCCCCGGCGGCGCGTCCTTGATGGAGGACTACACCTATGACCTCACCCCCGGCGCCGAGCGGATCCTCGGCGCCCACATGCTCGAAGTCTCCCCCTCACTGACCACCTGCAGGCCAACCCTGGAGGTCCACCCCCTCGGGATCGGCGGGAAGGACGACCCAGTCCGCCTCGTCTTCACCGCCGACCCGGGACCCGCCGTCGTCGTCGCCCTCTCCGACATGCGCGACCGGTTCCGCCTCGTGGCCAACGCCGTCGAGGTCGTCGAACCGTCCGCGCCGCTGCCCAAGCTGCCCGTCGGCCGCGCCGTGTGGAAGCCAGCCCCGGACTTCCAGACCTCCGCCACCGCCTGGCTCGAGGCCGGCGCTGCCCACCACACGGTGATGAGCACCGCCCTCGGCATCGAGGCCTTCGAGGACTACGCCCGCATCGCCCGCACCGAGCTGCTCGTCATCGACCAGGACACCACCATCCGCGGCTTCGCCCGCGAACTCCAGTGGAACGCCGCCTACTACCGCCTCGCCCAAGGCATCTGATTGCCCTGACAGCTCGCTGCCCAGAGCAGCATCAACAACAACGGCGCGGCGTGCCTCCCCCCATGAGAAGGCGCGCCGCACCGTTGCGTCCAGTGGGCCCCGGCTACCCCTTGAGCCCGCTTCCGGCGACCCCCTCGACGATGCGGCGCTGGAGGAAGAAGTAGATGATGACCAGCGGGAGAGCCCCCAGGATGGCTGATGCCTGGATGTCGGCGAGCCGCATCCCGTACGAGCCCTGGACGGTGGCAAGCCCGACCGGGATCGTCATGAGCTTGGGATTCGAGAGCGTGAACAGCGGAAGGATGAGGTTGTTCCAGACCGTCACGAACGTCAGGATTCCGACGGCGGAGACCACGGGCCGCGAGAGCGGCATGATGA
>NZ_DAIUJO010000020.1:0-42747 GCF_036848755.1 Sinomonas sp.
GTGTCGTCCTCGATCGAGATGTGGTTCTCGTCGTAGATCACCACGAGGTTGCCCAGCTCCTGGTGGCCGGCGAGGGAGGACGCCTCGGAGGTCACCCCCTCCTGCAGGTCGCCGTCGGAGGCGATGACCCAGACGGTGTGGTCGAACGGGGACTCGCCCTCGGGCGCCTGCGGGTCGTACAGGCCCCGCTCGCGGCGCTGCGAGTACGCGAAGCCGACCGAGGAGGCCAGGCCCTGGCCGAGCGGCCCGGTCGTGATCTCCACGCCCTTGGTGTGCCCGTACTCCGGGTGGCCCGGGGTGAGCGAGCCCCACGTGCGCAGCGCCTCGAGGTCCTTGAGCTCGAGGCCGTAGCCGGCGAGGAACAACTGGATGTACAGGGTCAGGGAGGAGTGGCCGGGGGAGAGGATGAACCGGTCACGGCCGATCCACTGCGGGTCGGCGGGGTCGTGGCGCATGAGCTTCTGGAACAGCAGGTACGCCGCGGGAGCCAGGCTCATCGCCGTGCCCGGGTGTCCGTTGCCGACCTTCTGCACCGCATCGGCCGCCAGCACACGGATCGTGTCCACCGCTTTGCGGTCAACGTCAGTCCACGTCAGTTCTTCAACATCCACAGCAGGCACGTAAACGAGCCCCTCTCCATCGCTGACGGCGGACCGCTGCCTCAGGAACCCGTCATGGTGGGCCCTCGGCAGCCTGCCGGCCGTTCACCATCGAAACGTCACTTGTGCATCCCGGCATGTGACCCGCACGTTGCGGGATCGGGACAACCAGCTCACATACTACGCACGCGCCTCCTCAGAGGTCAGCGGTTTGCCTCAAATTGCGCGGATTGTGAATCACGCGGAGCCCTGGGAAGGGTGAGCCCGCGGAAATGCCGGTGATACGCGCGCGGGTATGATGGAGGCTCCGAGAGCAGAAGAAAAGAGTCGCGCACCCGTGAGTACCGATGCCCATGCACCCGCCCGCCCTCAGGGGTCGAGGGTAGCCCGCAAGCTCAAGGCCTATGTGGCCCTCACGAAGCCTCGCGTCATCGAACTGCTCCTCGTCAGCACGCTCCCGACGATGATTTACGCTCACCGCGGATTCCCGTCGATCGGACTCATCGCCGCGACCCTCATCGGCGGGGCGTTCGCTGCCGGCAGCGCCGGGGCGTTCAACTGCTACATCGACCGCGACATCGACCGCCTCATGCGCCGCACTGTGAACCGGCCCCTTGTCACGGGTGAGGTGACGCCTCGTGAGGCGCTCGCGTTCGCGTGGATCCTCGGCATCGCCTCGCTCGCGATTCTGTGGTTCGGAGCGAACCCGCTCTCCTCGGTGCTCGGCGCAGGCGCCATCTTCTTCTACGTGGTCATCTACACGCTCATCCTCAAGCGGCGCACGGCGCAGAACATCGTATGGGGAGGGGCTGCCGGCTGCTTCCCCGTGCTCATCGCGTGGGCGGCCGTGACCGGCACGGTGAGCTGGCCCGCCGTCGTCCTCTTCATGGTGATCTTCCTCTGGACGCCGCCCCACTACTGGCCGCTCTCCATGCGCTACGGCGAGGACTACCGCAACGCCCAGGTGCCGATGCTCGGCGCCGTCGCGGGGGCGAAGATCGTGTCGGTCCAGGTCGTCCTGTACGCGTGGGCGATGGTGATCTGCTCGCTGCTCCTGATCCCGCTCGGCCACGCGGGCTGGGTCTACACCCTTTCGGCTCTCGTGGCAGGGGGGTGGTTCCTGCGGGAGTCGCATGCGCTCTATTCGCGGGCCCAGCGCGAGGAGATCGAGGACAAGAAGGCGATGAAGGTCTTCCACGGATCGATCAGCTACCTCACGATCCTCTTCCTGGCCCTCGCGGTCGACCCCTTCGTCGGGCTGCCGCTCGTTCACTGACCCTGGTTCGTCGAGGGCTTTGCCGCCTCACGTCGTGGAGCCCATGACGGCGCTCAGGGAAACCAACGGATCATGCAGGAGGGCCGCGGCGAACAACGCCGCGGCCCTCCTGCATGCGGGGACTGTGACTGTCAGGCCCGCGGGGACTGTCAGACCCGCGGGCTCCAGCGGGCAAGGTCTGCGGCGTTGGTCGCCTCGGCCATGAGCAGGGCGCCGACGAACATGTGGAGTCCGACCAGCAGAGCCGGGATGCCCGTGTAGTACTGGGTGATGCCGATGGCCGCCTGCAGGACGGTGAGGCCCAGGAGCCCGAGGACGGCCGTCCGGAAGGGCCCTCCCACGCGGCGGGTCAGCACGACGACGAGCGCGAACAGCGCGCCGAACGTGACGAGGTAGGCCGGGACGGCGTGCAGATGCGCGACGAGGTCCCAGTCCAGGCCGTTGCGCGGAGCGTTGGCGTCACCCGCGTGGGGGCCCGCGCCGGTGACGACGACGCCGAGGACGACGGCGAGGGCCACCGCGCCCGCCGTCGCCGCGGTGACCGGGCGCATCGAGCTCGGGAGAGCGGGCAGCGAGCGCGTCATGAATCGGCCGGCGCGTCCGTAGGCCCTGTTCACGAGGAGCATCGCGAAGACGACGAGCGCCATCGACACGAGGAAGTGAAGGGCGACGACCCAGGGGTTCAGCTGCGTCAGGACGGAGATCCCGCCGATGACCGCCTGCGCGGGGATGCTCGCGAGGAGCGCAACGGCGAGCCAGAAGAGGTCCTTGCGCTCCTTGCGGAGCTTCCACACGGCCACCAGCATCGCGAGGGCGACGGCGCTGAGGGCGAAGGTGAGGAGCCGGTTCCCGAACTCGATGATGCCGTGGTAGCCCATCTCGGGGGTCGTGGTGAGCGAGTTCGCTGTGCACCGGGGCCAGGTCGGGCAGCCGAGGCCGGACGACGTGAGGCGTACCGCGCCGCCTGTCACGATGAGCACTATCTGCCCGATGAGTGAGGCGACGGCCAGCGCGCGGACGCGGACGTCGACGGCGGTGGGCAGCCAGCCGGCGAAGCGGCGGACGGCGGTCTGGGACATGGTCAGTTTCCCTCCGGATCGGGGGCGGGACGAGGGTGGGCGGTCAGTTCCACTTGAACCAGCGAATGGCAGAGAGGCCAGCGGCGGCGCCCCACACCACGAGCACGACGGCCGCCTGCAGGTCGAGGGTGCCATGCAGGAACGCGGCCCGGGAGGCATCGCCGATGGCCCCAGAAGGCAGGAAGCCGACGATGCCGGAAATCTGGGACGGGAGCTTGGTGCTCGGCATCACGATTCCCCCGAAGACCCCGAACAGGATCCAGACGAGATTCGTCACGGCGAGGGTTGCCTCGGGGCGGGCGGTTCCGGCCACGAGGAGCCCGAGCGCGGTGAACACCGCTGCGCCGACGGCAAGCAGCACGAGTCCGAGGACGGCTCCCGGGAACGACGGCCGCCAGCCGAGGAGCCATGCAACCCCGCCGATCACGACGATCTGGATGGCGAGGACGACCAGCACGGCGAGGGTCTTCCCCGCGATGAGCCCGGCCCGGCCGAGCGGCGTGGTCGAGAGGAAGCGAAGCACGCCGTATCGGCGGTCGAATCCCGTCGCGATGCCCTGACCTGTGAAGCCGGTCGACATCGTGCAGAGTGCGAGGACCCCGGGGGCGGCCACGTCGACGCGGTTCGGGCCGAGTCCGTCGAGGAACGGTGTGAGAGTGAGGCCGATGAGGGCCATGAGGGGCAGGACGACCATGAGCACGAGCTGTTCGCCGTTGCGCAGCATCGTCAGGGTCTCGTAGCGTCCCTGCTGCCAGACGCGTCCCGACAGGGAGGTGGCGGTGCTCATGCTGTTTCGGTCTCCTTCTCTCGGCCGGTCGGCAGGGAGTCTTCCGCGGCGGACGCCTCGGCGATGCCGAGGAACACGTCTTCGAGGCTCCGGCTGCCGAGTTCGAGGGAACTCGGCATGATGCCCCGCGCGTCGAGCCAGTGGGCGAGGGCGGCGAGGTGCGCGGTCGTCAGCTCGCCCTCGGCGGTGTAGTGGCCTGCGGGGGACTCTCGCACGTCGATGGCCGGAACGGCTGCGGTGAAGGCCTGGGCGAGATCGAGCCCTGCCGGAGCGTGGAGCGTCATCCGACGTGCCGTCTGGCTCGCGCTTCCCAAGAGCTGGGCGACAGTGCCCTCCGCCACGATGCGCCCCCGGTCAAGGATGGCGACCCAGTCCGCGAGGCGTTCGGCGTCATCGAGGAGATGGGTCGTGAGGATGATCCCGAGGCCTTGGGAGCGCAGCTCGTGGATGAGGTCGAACACCACCTGCCGGGACTGGGGATCGAGCCCCGCGCTCGGCTCGTCGAGGAAGACAACCTCCGGCCGGCCGACGAGCGCCGCCGCGAGGGCCACGCGCTGCTTCTGTCCGCCCGAGAGCCGCCGGATGTTCGTGCCGGAGAAGTCGTTGAGCCCTAGCCGCTCAGCCAGCTCGTCCACGGGAAGGGGGTCGCGGTACATGCCCGCCACGTGCTTGAGCAGCGCGATCGGCCGAGCGGAAGGCGGCAGGCCGCCGTCCTGGAGCATGACGCCGACGCGCGCCCGCAGGTCGGCATCTGCTGTCTGCGGATCGTGGCCGAGAAGACGGATCGTGCCGCCGGTTCGGCGGCGGAGGCCTTGTGCGCACTCGAGGGTCGTCGTCTTGCCGGCTCCGTTGACGCCGAGGAGGACCGTGACCCGGCCTGCGTGGGCGGTGAGGTCCACGCCTGCGAGCACGCGCTTCATTCGCCCGCCCTCTGCGGCGATGGGCCCGACGTCGTGGATCAGCCCCTCGATCTCGAGGCAGGGGGAACCGGTTCTGAGCACCAGTCCATTCTACGCAATGTAGTAACGGTGCCCGACGGGCGCGGATAGGGCCGTGCAGGGCAGCGGATGTGACGCACTTATCGCCGAACTAAGCCCGCCCTTACTGGAGGTGAGGAAGAGATTAGGTGAAGATTGTGTTGTGTATTCCATGACGATGACACAGGCGCCGGCTCATTCGCGCGCCCGGGGCGTGCCCCGCGACGCTGAGGACCGCACGCGTGACCGTGTCCTCAGCGCGGTGCTCGAGCATGGGCCGGTGAGTGCAGCCGAACTCGGCGAGCTGCTCAACGTGACGCCCGCGGCGGTCCGCCGTCACCTCGACGCCCTCACCAAGTCAGGCGTCGTCGAGGTCAAGCGGGTTGCCACCTCCGGAACGGGTGCCGGACGGCCCGCCCGCCGTTACGTGCTGACCTCACGCGGGCAGTCGTCCATCGGCGACGACTACCTCGACATCGCTCGCACGGCTCTTCACCGGCTCTCCGACGTCGCCGGTCCCGGCGCCGTCGAGGATTTTGCCGAGGAGCGCTTCGCGGCGATGGAACAGCGGTACCAGCCGCTCGTCGACGCGGCCGGAGACGACATCGCGGCTCGGTCGCGCGCCCTGGCCGAAGCGCTCACGAACGATGGTTTCGTGGCGTCCTCAGCGGAGGTCACGAGCCGCGCGGGCAAGCGGATCCCGGAACACCTTGCGAGCGTCCAGCTCTGCCAGGGCCATTGCCCGGTGCAGCAGCTTGCGGCGGAATTCCCCGTCTTCTGCGACACGGAGACGGCGGTGTTCTCCCGCCTGCTCGGAGTCGACGTCCGCCGTCTCTCGACGCTGGCCTCGGGTGGCCATGTGTGCACGACGCACATCCCCACGGGGCGTGGGGCTGGGGCCTCCCTCGCCGCCGTCTCTGGTATCGGGCGCGAACGCTCCGACGCAGAGCAACTTCATTCGGACGCAGAAGAACTCCATACGAACGAGAGGCCGTGATGACGGATCAATTGGCCGAGAAGCACAACGTGGACGTCGAGCCCACAGTGATCTCGGAGATTCTGGAGAAGAACCCCGAACTCCACGGGATCGGCACCTACGAGTACGGGTGGGCCGACACGGACGTTGCCGGTGCCAACGCACGCCGCGGACTCAACGAGGACGTGGTCCGCGACATCTCATCGAAGAAGGGCGAGCCCGAGTGGATGCTCGACCTGCGGCTCAAGGGTCTCAAGTACTTCGACCGCAAGCCGATGCCGCTCTGGGGAGCGGACCTCTCCGGCATCGACTTCGACAACATCAAGTACTTCGTGCGCTCGACGGAGAAGCAGGCCGCCTCGTGGGAGGATCTGCCCGACGACATCCGCAACACCTATGAGAAGCTCGGCATCCCCGAGGCCGAGCGCAGCCGTCTCGTTGCCGGCGTCGCCGCCCAGTACGAGTCCGAGGTCGTGTACCACCAGATCCGCGAGGACCTCGAGAAGCAGGGCGTGATCTTCCTCGACACGGACACAGCGCTCAAGGAGCACCCGGAGTTCTTCAAGGAGTACTTCGGCACGGTCATCCCGGCCGGCGACAACAAGTTCGCCTCGCTCAACACGGCGGTGTGGTCCGGTGGCTCGTTCGTCTACGTCCCCAAGGGCGTCCACGTCGAAATCCCGCTTCAGGCCTACTTCCGGATCAACACCGAGAACATGGGCCAGTTCGAGCGGACGCTCATCATCGCGGACGAGGATTCCTACGTCCACTACATCGAGGGCTGCACCGCGCCGATCTACACGTCCGACTCGCTGCACTCGGCGGTGGTCGAGATCATCGTGAAGAAGGGCGCCCGCGTCCGCTACACGACGATCCAGAACTGGTCCAACAACGTGTACAACCTCGTGACCAAGCGGGCGATCGCGCACGAGGGCGCCACGATGGAATGGATCGACGGCAACATCGGCTCCAAGGTGACGATGAAGTACCCGGCCGTCTACCTCGTGGGCGAGCACGCCAAGGGCGAGACGCTCTCGATCGCATTCGCGGGAGAGGGCCAGCACCAGGACACGGGTTCCAAGATGGTCCACATCGCGCCGAACACGAAGTCCTCGATCGTTTCGAAGTCCGTCGCGCGCGGCGGCGGCCGTGCTGCATACCGCGGCCTCGTCCAGGTGCGCGAAGGCGCGAAGCACTCCGCGAACACGGTTCGCTGCGACGCGCTCCTCGTCGACACGATCTCCCGCTCCGACACGTACCCGTACATCGACATCCGCGAGGACGACGTCGTGCTCGGCCATGAGGCCACGGTCTCGCGCGTGAGCGAGGAGCAGCTGTTCTACCTCATGTCCCGCGGGCTGCCCGAGGACGAGGCCATGGCCATGATCGTGCGCGGCTTCATCGAGCCGATCGCGCGCGAACTGCCGATGGAGTACGCCCTCGAGCTGAACCGCCTCATTGAACTGCAGATGGAAGGGTCCGTCGGTTAATGACTGAGATGACTGAAGAGGTCGCCAAGGATCAAGCGCGCGTCGGCGCGCCTTCGATCGCAGGATTCACCGAGGAGGGCGAGAGCCTCTCGCCCACTCCTGTGGCCACGGGCCCGCTCGGCGGGGCCGCGGCCAAGAGCCACTCGCATGGGGGCGGCTACGGTATCCCGGACAGCTCGCGCGCGGGCCGTCTCACGTCGTACCGCCTGGCCGACTTCCCCGAGATCAAGGGCACCGAGGAGGAATGGCGGTTCACCCCGCTGCGGCGACTCGGCGGCCTGCACAAGAACGCGCTCGACGGCGCAGCCCCGACTGTCGCCGTCGAGGCGCCGGAGCGTGTGCGCGTCGAGACCGTCGGCCGGGACGACGCCCGGGTCGGCTCCGCAGGGATCCCCGAGGACAGGGTGTCCGCGAACGCCTGGGAGCACTTCAGCGAGGCCACCGTCGTCACGGTTCCTGCTGGCGCCCAGCTCGAGGACCGCGTCCTCGTCACCTTGACCGGCTCCGGCCTGGCCGCCGCCGCCCAGCACGTCGTGATCATCGCCGAGGAGGGCACGCGCGCCGTCGTCGTCCTCAACCACACGGGCCAGGCGGTCGTCTCGGAGAACGTCGAGATCGTCGTCGGCGACCGCGCCGAGCTGACGCTCGTCTCACTCCAGGAGTGGCAGGACGATTCCGTCCACGCCTCCTCACAGCAGGTCAAGGTGGGCCGCGACGCGAAGGTCAAGCACGTCTCCGTCTCGCTCGGCGGCTCGCTCGTGCGCGTCACCCCGACGGTGCGCTTCGCGCAGCCGGGGGGCGAGGCCGAGCTCTACGGCCTCTACTTCGCGGACGCGGGCCAGCACCTCGAGCACCGGACGTTCGTGGACCACGCTCAGCCCAACTGCGTCTCCAATGTCCTCTACAAGGGCGCGCTCCAGGGCAAGGATGCGCACACGGTGTGGGTAGGCGATGTGCTGATCCAGAAGCAGGCGGAGGGCACCGACAGCTACGAGAAGAACCAGAACCTCGTCCTCACCGACGGGGGCCGTGCCGACTCGGTGCCGAACCTCGAGATCGAGACAGGCCTCATCAAGGGCGCCGGGCACGCGAGCGCGACCGGACGCTTTGACGACGAGCACCTGTTCTACCTCATGGCGCGGGGAATCCCGGAGGACGTCGCCCGCCGGCTCGTGGTGCGCGGCTTCCTGAACGAGATCATCCAGAAGATCGGCGTTCCCTCGATCGAAGAGCACCTCACCGAGGCGGTCGAGCGCGAGCTCGAAGCCGGAGACCACTGACCCACAGGATTCGACCCGGCGGGAGCCGGGCGCCCCTCAGCACAGCCCGGTGAGCCCGGGCGCAAGGAGAAACTACATGTCGACTCTGGAGATCAAGGACCTGCACGTCTCGATCGAGACCGAGCAGGGCGTCAAGGAGATCCTCAAGGGCGTGACGCTCACCGTGAAGACCGGCGAGACGCACGCGATCATGGGCCCCAACGGCTCGGGCAAGTCCACGCTCGCCTCGACCATCGCAGGCCACCCGCGCTACACCGTCACCTCCGGGACCATCACGCTCGACGGCGAGGACGTCCTCGCGATGAGCGTGGACGAGCGCGCGCGGGCCGGACTGTTCCTCGCGATGCAGTATCCCGTCGAGGTTCCGGGCGTCACGATGACGAACTTCCTGCGCACCGCGAAGACGGCGATCGATGGCAAGGCGCCGGCGATCCGCACGTGGACGAAGGAAGTCAAGGACGCGATGTCCCAGCTGCGCATCGATGCCGACTTCGCCCAGCGCAACGTCAACGAGGGCTTCTCGGGCGGCGAGAAGAAGCGCGTGGAGATCCTCCAGCTCGAACTCTTCAAGCCGAAGTTCGCCATCCTCGACGAGACCGACTCGGGCCTCGACGTGGACGCGCTCAAGGTCGTCTCCGAGGGCGTCAACCGCGCACATGAGGCTGGCAACATGGGCACGCTGCTCATCACCCACTACACGCGCATCCTGCGCTACATCAAGCCGGAGTTCGTCCACGTGTTCGTGGACGGCAGGATCGCCGAGCAGGGCGGCCCCGAGCTTGCAGACCGCCTCGAGGAAGAGGGCTACGACCGCTACCTCGCCGGCGCCGGCTCCGCGGTGCAGGCCTAGTCCAACAAAGGAGAGCCATGTCTGATCCCCAAGCTGCTGGGATCCAGCCAGCACAGACCGCCCTCGAGGATGTCGAGGAGCGGCTCAAGGACGTGATCGACCCCGAGCTGGGCGTCAACGTCGTGGATCTGGGACTGGTCTACGGGCTCGAATACGGTGAGGACGGGACGCTGCTCATCAGCATGACCCTGACCACCGCAGCCTGCCCGCTCACCGACATGCTCGAGGAGCAGGTGGGCCAGGTCCTCGACGGCGTCGTAGACGAGTGGCGCCTCAACTGGGTGTGGATGCCCCCGTGGGGCCCCGAGCGCATCACCGAGGACGGGCGCGATCAGATGAGGGCGCTCGGCTTCAACATCTGACGCGGCGCAAGACGGCGCCTCGCTTCACGGCAGGCCAACGGCCGGCGGTTCCCCTCATGGAGGTGCCGCCGGCCGTCGTCGTCCGCGCCGGCAAGCGTCAAGCGCCGTCATCGAAGGGCCTTGGCCCGCCTCATCGCGAGGTCGGTGCATAAAATCGTGAGATGCCCTTCCTCGACCGTCTCGCCGCATGGGCGGCCGAGAAGCCTGACGAACCCGCCGTGGTGTGCGGGCGCGAGCACCTCTCGTGGGGGGAGCTCGCGGAGGAAGCGCGGCGCCTCGCGGGGTCCGGTCAGGACGTGCGTGTGCTCCGGGAACCGAACGGCGTGCGCTTCGCCGTGGATTGGGCCGCGGGGGTGGCCGGAGAACGGGAGTGCGCGGTGCTCGACCCGGCGTGGCCAGAGCCCCTCGCCGAGCATGTCGGCCGTCTCCTCGGCGTGCGCTGGCGCGGCAGGGCGGTGGGCCCCGCGGCCCTCGCGGACGGCGACGACGATTCGAGCTTCCTCGTCGGCTTGACCTCGGGGACGACGTCGGTGCCGAAGGCCTTCTCGCGCACGAGGGCATCGTGGCGACGATCCTTCGAGGCGTCGACCCGGCTGTTCGAGCTCGGACCCGAGGACCGTGTGCTGGCTCCGGGGCCCCTCTCGGCCAGCCTCAACCTCTACACGCTCTCCGAGTGCCTCTACGCAGGCGCCACCTTCCACACCCTGGGGCACTTCGATGTCGCCGACGCCCACGCGGAGATCCTGGGCCGAGGCATCACACGGCTCGTGCTGGTCCCGACGATGCTGCGGGTGATCGCGGAGCGCGGCCTCGCGGGCGATATCGACGCAAGCGGCGTCACCGCGATGGTCTGCTCGGGCCAGAAGCTCGACCGTAGGACCCTTGAGGCGACCCGACGATGGGCCCCGCACGCGGTCGTGTGGGAGTACTACGGCGCCTCCGAGCTGAGTTTCGTGGCGGCGACCTCCCACCGGCCTGGTGACGGGCCTGCCGAGGTGGGCACCGCCGTCGGACGCTCGTTCCCGGGCGTCGAACTCGCGATCCTCGACGACGAGGGAAGGGCCCTCCCGCCCGGCGAGACCGGCAACATCGCGGTGCGGAGCGCGATGGTGAGCGACGGCTACGTGTGGGGCGACGACGGTCGCGCCTTCACGCGTCTGGGCGAGTGGTGCACTGTCCGCGACCAGGGCTTCCTGCGCGACGGCGAGCTGCACGTCCTCGGCCGGACGCAGGACATGATCAACACCGGGGGCCACAACGTGTACCCGCACGAGGTGGAGGCGGCCCTCGCGATGCTTCCCGGCGTCGCCGAGGTCGTCGTCGCCGGCGTGCCCGACGACGTTCGCGGGCAACGCGTCGTGGCCGGGGTCGTGCCCGCCCACGCGGGACTGTGCCAGCTCCAGCTCCGCGCGGGCCTCGAAGGCCGGCTCGCGCCCGCCAAGCGACCGCTGCAGTACCTCGAGCTGGACGAGCTGCCCCTGACGGAGCGGGGGAAGCTCAGCCGAGCGGAGTTCCAGCGGTGGATCCTTGAAGGCGACAGCCGTGCGCGGCAGCTTGCCTGACGCGCGGACGGCACCTCTCATCGTTGCGGGCCTGCGGACCCCGCTCGCTCGCGCCGGCACCTCGCTCGCGGGAGTCGAGGTCCAGCACCTGCTCGCGCCGGTGCTCCGCGAGCTCGTCGAGCGGACGCGGGTCTCGGCCGAGGCAGTCGCCGAGGTCGTCGTCGGCAATGCCGCAGGCGGCGGCGGAAACCTCGCCCGCCTCGCCGCGCTCGAGGCCGGCCTGCCCGCGTCCGTTCCAGGCTTCACGGTCGATCGCCAGTGCGGCTCGGGTCTCGACGCAATTGTGCTCGCGTGCCGGCTCGCGCAGACGGGTGCGAGTCGGCTGCTTCTGGCAGGGGGTGCCGAGTCGATCAGCACGGCGCCGTTGCGGGGACGGCGGGCGGCCGACGGCGCCATCGAGTTCTACTCCCGGGCGCGGCACGCCCCGCCCGGAGACGCAGGGGACGGCGACCCGGACATGGGAGTGGCGGCCGAGACCGTGGCGCGAGAAGCCGGGATCTCCCGGGACCGCCAGGACCGCTTCGCCCTTCGCAGCCATCGGCGGGCCCTCGCCGCCGCGGCGGCAGGCAGGTACGACGCCGAGCTCGTGCCCGTGACCGCTGGCGCAACGTCGGTGAACGCCGACAACGGTCCCCGCGCCCGGCTTGACGCGCCGCTCCTTGCACGCTTCCCGGCGGCGTTCGTGCCCGGGGGAGCGGTGACGGCGGGGAACTCCTGCGGCGACGCGGACGGTGCCGCGGCCGTCGTCGTCGTCGGACCCGGAAGCAGCGCAGCCCTCGACAGCCCGCGGGAGACGGCGCTCGCCTTCCTCGACGCGGAGACGGCAGGGGTCGATCCCCGAAGGCTCGGACTCGGCGGCGCCGCGGCGGTAGAGAGTCTGCTCGGGCGCCACGGCCTAGCAACGACCGATCTCGCGGCCATCGAATTCAACGAGGCGTTCGCGGGCCAAGTGCTCGCGTGCATGGATCGGCTCGGCCTCGACGACGCCGCGATAGACCGGGTGCTGAACACCGACGGGGGCTCGATCGCCCTCGGCCACGCCTACGCGGCGTCGGGAGCGGTCTCCGTCGTCCGGCTCCTCGCCCGGGCCCAATCGCTCCCCGAGGGGTCGCTGTGCCTCGCGATGATCAGCTCGGCGGGCGGCCTCGGCACCGCGGCCCTCTTCGAAACGTGCCGCGTCACGCCGAGCACGCGGCGCGCCGTCTAGCCCAAGGGGACGTCGTCGGCCTCGCCGAGGCCCCTGGCGGCCAAAGCGTCGCCCGTGCGCCGCGCGTAGGCAACGGCCGAGAGCACGACGGGCAGCGTCCGCGCTCGGACGCTGCGCTCCAGCCCGCGGGCCCGCGCTGCGTCCCCGACTTCCTCGAACGCGCTCGCGAGGACAGGGATGCTGCGGACCATGATCGCGATCGCGAGGGCGAAGCGCTCGGGATCGGCCCCGAGGCGCCGGAACGGCGAAGCGAGCCGAGCGACGGCGTCGAGCAGGTCCTGCAAGGGGACGGTCGCGGTCAGGAGGCCTGCAGCCACGAAGCAGAGCAGGAGGTTCAAGACGATGCGTGCCGCCGTGGCCGGCCCCTGCTGCCACCACTGGAACGCGAAGAGGATCGCGACGAGGGGCAGGACCACGCGTGACGAGTCGGCGAGGCGCCGCAGGCCGAGGCCGGCCGTGAGCCACGCGACCAGGACGGCGGAAAGGGCTGCCGCGGAGGCGCGCCAGTCGAGGAGTAAGAAGCTCGCCGCGCCGGCCGCGAGCACCGCGAGGAACTTCGCCGCGAGAGGAACGCGATGAAGCCAGGAATCCCCCGTGACGTAACCGGCGAGAATCCCGCCGCGCCTTCGCCTGCCCATCAGCGTGGCTCCATTCCCGCACCGCACAGCTCCCGGTAGAAGCGGACCGCTTCCGCGGGTTCGCCGTCGAACGCCACGCGGCCGGCCTCGACGACGAGGACGCGATCAGCGTCGAGGGCGAGCTCGAGGTCATGGGTCGAGAGGACGACCTGCTGGGGCAGCGCGGCGAGGGTCCGGCGCAGGAGTTCGCGGTTGCGGAGGTCGAGCAGGGTCGACGGCTCGTCGAGGACCAGGACGGCGGGCTCGACCGCGAGCACCACGGCGAGCGCCATGAGCTGCCGCTCGCCGCCCGAGAGCTCGTACACGCTCTGATCCGCGAGCCGCGCGAGCCCGAATCGGTCCAGGACATCCTGCGCGGCGGCAGCGCGCACGCTCCGCTCCCGGTGACGGCGGCGCAGGGACAGCTCGACGTCCTCGCGGCCGGTCGGCATGACGAGCTGGGAGAGCGGGTCCGTGAACACGAACCCGACGCGCTGGCGGACCGCCCTCGTCTCCTGCTGCGCATCGAGCCCGTCGATGCGGACCGTCCCTGAGCTCGGCTCGACGAGCCCGTTGAGGAGGCGCAGCAGCGTCGACTTCCCCGACCCGTTGGCCCCGACGACGGCGACGCGACGCTCGGTGAGCACCGCGTCGACCCCGTCGAGGACCACCTTCTCCCGCGGGCCGCAGTCCCCGTCCACGGGCACGCTCACGCGGACTTCGGCCAGCTCGATCCGGCTCACGCGCGGCGGACGCGCCGGACCAGCACGTCGGGGAAGGCCCGGTGGACGGCCGTCGCGGCGAGGGCGGCGACCACGTTCTTCAGGATGTCGCCGGGGTAGTACACGAGGTCCGCGACGAAGGCCGCCTGCCACGAGAGCTTGAGATTGACCATCATGCCCAGGACACCGAGCGCGTGGATGATGACGATGGAGACAGCCGTCGCGGCGAGGAAGAACCACAGCGTGCGGCGCCGGGGAGCGGCGCGGCGGACGACGAGCTGCGCGAGCGCCCCGAGCACGAAGGCCCCGACGAAGAAGGCAATGATGTAGCCCGCAGAACCGCCCGCGAGGATCTGCAGGCCGGCACGGCCTCCGGAGAAGATCGGCAGCCCGGCGAAGCCCAGAACGAGGTAGAGCCCGACGGCGGCCGCAGCCCTCGACGCCCCGAGGACGAGCGCCGTGAGCGCAACCGCGAGGGTCTGGAGGGTGATGGGGACGCCGAAGCTCCCCACCGGGATGCCCGGGGCGAGGGCGGACGCGGCGATGAGGGCCGCAAACACGGCGACGAGTGCGAGGGACTGGGCGTCCCATGTCCGGCGGTGACCCGACGTTCCCGCCGCTGCCCGCTCGGTCTTCTGGCTCATGGATCCTCCTTGGTCACCCGGCACCTCGCCGGAGCTCTGCTTCAGAAGGCTACGCACCGCCGTCGTACGCCATTTTGTGAGGAGTCGACGATGCTGCCCGCCCCGCCCTTGGCGGTGGTCTACAAGAGTGCTGGCCGCCGCGGTGGTGCGTTTTCTGCCGAACCGTACGGGTAACCCGAAGGTGGTCCCGCCTCGACGGGGCTGGGACTTCGCTTCCGCCACCGCGACAGAACCGGGCGCGGCTGGCGCGGACCGACAACCCACAGGAGGAATCGGATGGCTACCGCACGCGAAATCATGACCCCAGTCGCTGAATGCGTCGGCGAGAACGAGACCCTCGAGGTCACGGCCCAGAAGATGCGGGACCCGGCCGTCGGGATGCTGCCCATCTGCGGCGAGGACAACCGGCTCAAAGGGGTCATCGCTGACCGCGACATCGTGGTCAAGTGCCTGCCCGTGATCGACGGGCATGACCTGGTCGGCATGGTCGCCCAGGCCGACACGGCACGGAGCCTCCCTGAGGACCAGGTCGGCGAGCTCGTCAAGCTCATCTCGTTCTGAGACCGGCCTCCCTGAATGACGGCAACTCGGCCACATCTGGCGGACAACCGCGCAAGCGAGCCGTCGGCCCCGGAGGCTCCGCCTTCGACCGACGGCTCCACTACCCCCTGGGCGGAGCGGCTCGGGCGCATCGCCGCGGAGCAGTTCGGGATCGACGCTTGGCGAGAAGGGCAGCTGGAGGCGTTGGTGGCGGCGGCCGAGGGGCGCGACGTCCTCGCCGTCATGCCCACGGGCCACGGAAAGTCCCTGATCTACCAGATCCCAGGAACGGCGCTTCCTGGCGTCACCGTCGTGGTGAGCCCCCTCATCGCCCTCCAGCGCGAGCAGGCCGACACGATCAACGAAACCCTCGGCGCCCCGCGCGCCGTCGCCCTCAACTCCTCCGTGGGGGCGCGCGCGCTCCGGGAGGCGTGGGCAGCCCTCGACGGCGGGGTCGCCTGTTTCGTGTTCCTGGCCCCAGAGCAGCTGGCCCGGGAAGAGACCATCGAGCACCTCGCGCGGCTCGACGTCGCGCTCTTCGTCGTGGACGAGGCGCACTGCATTTCCTCCTGGGGCCACGATTTCCGCCCCGACTACCTCTTCCTCGGCGACGTCGCCCAACGCCTCGGCGCCCCGCCCGTCATCGCGCTCACCGCGACCGCCTCCCCGCACACGCGCGCCGAGATCGTGGAGCGCCTCAGACTCAGGGAACCGCTCGAGCTCGTGCAGAGCTTCGATCGGCCCAACATCGAACTTCGGGTCGTCCGGCACGCCGGCGACCTCGACAAGCGGCAGGCGGTCCTGGACCAAGTCGCCGGGCTCCGGGGCCCCGGTCTCCTCTACGCCGCAACGCGACGGGGAGCCGAGGAGTACGCCGAAGAGCTGTCCCAGCGTGGGCTTCGCGCCGAGGCCTACCATGCAGGACGGCGGGCGGCAGACCGCACCGCGGTGCATGAACGGCTCCTCCGCAACGAGATCGACGTCGTCGTGGCCACGACAGCGTTCGGGATGGGCATCGACAAGCCGGACGTCCGCTTCGTAGTCCACGCTGACATTCCTGACTCCCTCGACAGCTATTACCAGGAGATCGGCCGGGCCGGCCGCGATGGCGAGCCGGCGCTCGCAGTCCTCCACTACCGGTCCGAGGACCTAGGGCTCCAGCGCTTCTTCGCGGGGCGTTCCTTCAACGCCGAGGACGTGGACGCAGTCTTCCGCGCCGTGCGCGGCGGAGGTCCCGTGCGGGCGGCCGCCTTGAGGCGCGAGGCCGGCCTCGGTCCCCGCGCACTCTCCCGGGCGCTCAGCCTGCTCGAACACAGCGGTGGCGTCCTCGGAAGCAGTCAAGGCTATCGGTCCGCGCCTGGGATGTCCGCCGAACGGGCCGTGGAACTCGCCCAGGCCGAGGACGAGTCGCGTCAGCGCATCGACCAGTCGCGCGTCGAGATGGCCAGGGGCTACGCCGAAACGGACGCATGCCGCCGGCACTGGCTCCTCAACTACTTCGGCGAGGAAGCGGACGCGTGGTGCGGCAACTGCGACAACTGCCTCCACGAGGGGAGCGCGGAGGAAGCCGAGGAGCGTGAGGCAGCGACGCCGGACGACTGGTCGCTCCAGACGCCCGTTCGCCACCGGGAGTGGGGACCGGGCCTCGTCATGTCCGTCGAACCGGACCGCATCACCGTCTTGTTCGAGTCGGTCGGCTACAAGGAACTCGCGCTCGCTGTCATCGACGAGAACGAGGACCTCCTGGTCCGGGAGAGTCGGGCTGATCGAACGTCTGACTGAACCGGTCTGATTGATTCCGGTGCTGGCGGGGCACCAAGACGTCAGGGTTAGTATGACTCCCGTGCGCCGCGTGATGTCAGTCACGCGACGGCGGTCCGAAGCTGGGAGGAGTGTCCCATGGCAAGTCCGCTGCAGTGGCCGGTTCTGCGGCAGTTTCTCGAGCACGATCCGACAGGCCGACACCACGCGGCGAAATCGCGCGCCACGGAAGAACACAGAGCGCGCATTGAAACGGCAGACCGGGTAGTTCACTCGGTCTGCCCCTTCTGTGCGGTGGGGTGCGCGCAGAAGGTCTATGTGAAGGACGAGAAGGTCGTCCAGATCGAGGGCAACCCCGATTCGCCCATCAGCCGAGGAAGGCTCTGCCCCAAGGGCTCGGCTTCGCTCCAGCTCACCACGGGCGACTCCCGCGAGAAGTACGTCCTGTACCGCCGCCCGCACGGTAGGGACTGGGAGCGCCTCGATCTCGAGACCGCCATGGACATGGTCGCCCGCCGGGTCGTCGACACGCGCCGGGATACCTGGGAATGGGACATCGACGGAGTGCGCACGCGCCGCACGCTCGGCATCGCGAGCCTCGGCGGGGCGACGCTCGACAACGAAGAGAACTATCTCATCAAGAAGCTCTTCACCTCCCTCGGGATCGTCCAAGTCGAGAACCAGGCGCGCGTCTGCCACAGCTCGACCGTCTCCGGCCTCGGCACGAGCTTCGGCCGTGGCGGCTCGACGACCTACCTCCAGGACCTCCAGCGCGCAGACTGCATCCTCATCCAAGGCTCGAACTTCGCCGAGGCGCATCCCGTCGGCTTCCAGTGGGTCATGGAAGCGAAGGAACGCGGAGCCAAGATCATCCACGTCGACCCCCGGTTCTCGAGGACCAGCGCCCTCGCGGACACGTTCGTGCCAATTCGGGCCGGAACCGACATCGCGTTCCTCGGGGGGCTCATCAACTGGGTCATCACGCACGACGCGTACTTCCGCGAATACGTCGTCAACTACACCAACGCCGCGACGATCCTGCGCGAGGACTTCGAGGACACCGAGGATCTCGACGGGGTCTTCTCCGGCTTCGACCGGGAGAAGCAGTCGTACGACACGGAGACCTGGCAGTACAAGGGCGGCTACGCGGCCGCCGCGTCGGGGGAGCGGGACTCGGATCTGCAGGAGTCGGGGAGCGCTCTCGGGGGTTCCTCTCACGCGCAGTCCCACGGCTCGGGCGGCGCGGGCGTCCACGGACAGTGGGAGCGTGACGAGACGCTGCAGGACCCGCGCTGCGTGTTCCAGGTCCTGCGGCGCCACTATTCGCGCTACACGCCAGAGATGGTCGAGCAGATCTGCGGGGTTCCGCAGGAGCTGTTCGCCGAGGTTGCCGAGGCACTCACCTCAAACTCGGGGCGGGACCGGACGACAGCGTTCGCGTACGCGGTCGGGTGGACGCAGCACACAACCGGGACCCAGTACATTCGCACCGCCTCGGTGCTCCAGCTGCTTCTGGGCAACATCGGGCGCCCCGGGGGCGGCATCATGGCCCTGCGCGGCCACGCCAGCATTCAGGGTTCGAGCGACATCCCGACCCTCTACGACCTGCTGCCCGGCTACCTGCCCAGCCCACACGCCGAGCTTCACCTCGACCTGGACGGGTACATCGAGGCCGATTCCGCAAAGGGCGGCTTCTGGGCCAATATGCGTGCCTATACGGTGAGCCTGCTCAAGGCCTGGTGGGGCGACGCTGCGACCGCCGAGAACGACTTCTGCTTCGACTACCTCCCGCGGATCACGGGCAGCCACAGCACCTACGACACCGTGAACGCCCAGCTCGAGGGGACCTGCAAGGGTTACTTCCTGATGGGCGAGAACCCCGCCGTCGGCTCGGCCAACGCGCACTTGCAGCGGGCCGGCATGGCCAAGCTCGACTGGCTGGTGGTCCGCGACTTCTCCCTCATCGAGAGCGCGACGTGGTGGAAGGACGGGCCCGAGATCGCTACGGGAGAGCTCCGCACCGAGGACATTGCCACGGAGGTGTTCTTCTTCCCCGCCGCGGCCCACACCGAGAAGGCAGGCAGCTTCACCAACACGAACCGGCTGCTCCAGTGGCGTGATCAGGCCGTGGAACCGGAAGCCGACCGTCGGAGCGACCTCTGGTTCATCTGGCACCTCGGCAACCGTATCCGGAAGATGCTCGCGGAGTCCCAGGATGCCGCCGACCGGCCGGTCCTGGACCTCACATGGGACTACCCCACGATAGGGAGCCAGGACGAGCCCGATGCCGAGGCGGTCTTCGCCGAGATCAACGGCAAGCATGCCGACGGCTCCCCGCTTTCTGCCTACACCGAGCTCAAGGACGACGGTTCCACATCCTGCGGGTGCTGGATCTACTGCGGATGCCGGGCGGAGGGCGTGAATCAGGCTGCCCGCCGCAAGCCCCACACCGAGCAGACCGTCTCGAGCCGCGAATGGGGCTGGGCGTGGCCCGCGAACCGGCGGGCGCTCTACAACCGTGCGTCGGCGGATCCCCAGGGCCAGCCTTGGAGCGAGCGCAAAAAACTCGTCTGGTGGGACGAAGCGGAGGGCAAGTGGACGGGCGACGACGTCCCGGACTTCGAGCCGACGAAGCCGCCGTCGTACCGGCCCGACGACGACGCGCGAGGGCCCGCCGCCCTAGCGGGAACGGATCCCTTCATCATGCAGGCCGACGGCAAGGGATGGCTCTACGCGCCCGCCGGGCTCGTGGACGGGCCCATGCCCACCCACTATGAACCGCAGGAGTCGCCGTTCGAGAACGCGCTGTACGGAGAGGACCGGAACCCGCTGCGCAAGCTCCTTCCGCGTGAGGGCAATCGGTATCACCCGAGCGGTCGCCAGCGCGGCGCTGAGGTCTACCCGTACGTCCTCACGACGTATCGCCTCACCGAGCACTTCACGGCCGGAGCGATGACCCGATGGCTCCCGTACCTGGCCGAACTGCAGCCCGAATCCTTCTGCGAGGTCTCCCCGCAGCTTGCCGCCGAACGCGGCCTCACGCACCGGGGATGGGCCACCCTCGTCTCGGCGCGCGGAGCGATAGAAGCCAGAGTCCTGGTCACGGACAGGATGAAGCCGCTGAGCGTCCAGGGCAGGACCGTGCATCAGATCGGCATGCCGTACCACTGGGGCCCCAACGGCCTCAGCCGGGGCGACGCCATGAACGAGCTCTCGTCCATCTCCATGGACCCGAACGTCCACATCCAGGAGGTCAAGGCCCTCACGGTGGACATTCGCCCCGGCCGACGGCCGAGGGGCGCAGATCTCGTGTCCTTCGTGGACGAGTACCGCCGGCGCGCCGGCATCGACGAGCACACCGGCATGGAGGGAATCAAGGCATGAGCGTCACCCAACTCGGCATGCCCAGCCTGGGCGTCCCGCGCAAGGGATTCTTCACCGACACGAGCCTGTGCATCGGCTGCAAGGCCTGCGAGGTGGCCTGCAAGGAGTGGAACTCGGTCCCCGCAGACACTGCTCTCGAGCTCACCGGCGAGTCTTTCGACAACACGTCCGCGCTCGGCGCGAACACGTGGCGCCACGTGGCGTTCATCGAGAAGCAGGTTCCCGCGGAGGACCCGTCGGCGCATGATGGCGTCAAGTGGCTCATGTCCTCGGACGTGTGCAAGCACTGCACCCACGCTGCGTGCCTCGACGTCTGCCCCACGGGTGCCCTCTTCCGCACCGAGCACGGGACCGTCGTCGTCCAGCAGGACGTCTGCAACGGCTGCGGCTACTGCGTGTCGGCCTGCCCCTACGGCGTGATCGACCAGCGCAAGGACGACGGGCGCGCCTTCAAATGCACGATGTGCTACGACCGCCTGGAGGCCGGGGAGGAGCCCGCGTGCGCGAAGGCGTGCCCCACGAAGTCGATCCAGTACGGCGAGCTCGACGAGCTGCGTGAGCGTGCGGACGCCCGCCTCGCAGAGCTGCACGAGCGCGGCGAGGAGGGCGCACAGCTCTACGGGCGTGACCCGGACAACGGAGTGGGCGGCGATGGGGCCTTCTTCCTCCTGCTCGACGAGCCGGAGACGTATGGGCTTCCCCCGGACCCCATCGTGACGACGCGCGACCTGCCCGCCATGTGGAAGCGCGCGGCCGGCGCCGCGGCAGGCCTCCTCGCCGGCGCTGCCCTCGCCTTCTGGGGAGCCAAGAAGTGAGCCCGCGACGGGAACGCCGTGAGGAGTTCACCTCCTACTACGGCAGGCCGATCCTGAAGGAGCCGACGTGGGAGGCGCTCGACATCGCCGGCTACATCTTCGCCGGCGGTCTCGCGGGGGCTTCGTCGATCCTCGCGGCCGGAGCCCAGCACAGCGGTCGCCCTGGACTCGAGCGGACGGCCAAACTGACGGCCTTGACCGCCATCTCGGCGTCTGTCGTCGCGCTCGTCCATGATCTCGGGCGCCCTGAGCGGTTCGTGAACATGCTGCGCGTCGCGAAGCCGACCTCACCCATGAGCGTCGGGTCGTGGATCCTCTCCGCCTACGGGCCGTTCGCTGGGGCAAGCGCGGCGGCAAATCTGCTCGGCATCTTCCCGCGAGCGGGGAAGGCCGCAGGAATAGGCGCCGGTATCACCGGGTCTGCGGTCGCGACGTACACGGCAGTCCTGATCGCTGATACCGCTGTCCCCACGTGGCACGACGCTCACGGGCGGCTTCCGTTCGTGTTCGCCAGCTCGGCTGCCGCCTCGGCAGGCGGCGTCGCGGCGGCGCTGGCTCCGCTCGCCGAGAGCGCGCCCGCGCGTCGCATGGCCGTCGTGGGCGCCGCGCTCGAGACCGCCTTGAGCGTCGCCATGGAGCGGAGCGGCCATCTCTCGGCCGAGACCTTCCATCAGGGACGGGCGGGGAAGCTCCTGCGGCTCTCGAAGGCCTGCACGGTCGGCGGAGCGGTTGGACTCGCGCTCGGAGGAAGGTCGTCCCGCGTCGTGAGCGTGCTCGGCGGGGCGGCCGTCGCGGCCGGGTCCGCTCTGCTCCGGTTCGGCGTGTTCGAGGCAGGGCGTGCCTCGACGCGTGACCCGAAGTACGTCGTCGTGCCCCAGCGCGAGCGGCTCGACGCTGAGCGGCAGGCCAGCGCGCGGACCGGCACCGAGCCCCGGGCAGTCGGCGAGGCGGCGGGGACGACGGCGGACGGGGCCGGTGCGGCGTCGAAGACTGCCGCGGGGGAGGCGCAGCCGGCCTGAGCGAATGTGTCTCAGCCGCCCGGGATCACTAGCATGGGATGTGGCCCACCTCGGGCCGACCCTGCGAAAGGCCTCTCCCACGTGATCACTGTCCAAGACCTCGAACTCCGCGCTGGCGCGCGCCTGCTCATGGACGGGGTGACCTTCCGGATCGACAAGGGAGACAAGATCGGCCTCGTCGGGCGGAACGGCGCGGGGAAGACGACGCTCACGCGCGTCCTCGCGGGGGAGGGTGTCCCCGCCGCCGGCACGGTGACCCGCAATGGCGAGATCGGCTACCTGCCCCAGGACCCGCGGACCCCCGACATGGAGCAGCTCGCGCGGGACCGCATCCTGTCCGCGCGGGGGCTCGACGTCGTCGTCCGCAAGCTCCGCGAGGCGCAGAACGCCATGGCGAGCGGAGACGCCGAGGTCCAGCGGAAGGCGATGTCCCGGTACGACCGGCTCGAGGCGGAGTTCCTCGCGGGCGGCGGGTATGCGGCTGAGGCCGAGGCGGCCGCCATCTCGGCCAACCTCGCCCTCCCCGACCGCATCCTCAACCAGCCGCTCCGGACACTCTCCGGCGGTCAGCGGCGCCGCGTCGAGCTCGCGCGGATCCTGTACTCGGCGGCCGATACGCTGCTCCTCGACGAGCCGACCAACCACCTCGACGGAGACTCCATCGCGTGGCTCCGCGACTTCCTGAAGGCCCATCAGGGTGGCCTCATCGTCATCTCGCACGACGTCGACCTGCTCGAGGCCACCGTGAACAAGGTCTTCCACCTCGATGCGAACCGCGCTGTGATCGACATCTACAACATGGGCTGGAAGCGCTACCTCACCCAGCGCGAGACGGACGAGCGTGCACGGCGGCGCGAGCGGGCCAACGCCGAGAAGAAGGCTCAGGTCCTCCTCGACCAGGCTAACAAGATGCGCGCCAAGGCCACCAAGGCCGTCGCCGCGCAGAACATGGCCAAACGGGCCGAGCGCCTGCTCGCGGGCGTGGCCGACGAGCGCGTCGCCGACCGCGTCGCAGCTCTCCGCTTCCCCGAGCCGGCTCCGTGCGGGAAGACGCCCCTGCAGGCCGAGGGGCTCTCGAAGTCCTACGGGTCGCTCGAGATCTTCACGGACGTAGACCTCGCCGTGGACCGCGGCTCGCGCGTCGTCATCCTGGGCCTCAACGGCGCCGGCAAGACCACCCTCCTGCGCATGCTCGCCGGGGTCGACTCGCCGGACACGGGCGAGATCCACCCCGGCCATGGCCTCAAGGTCGGCTACTACGCGCAGGAGCACGAGACCCTCGACCCTGACCGCACGGTGCTCGAGAACATGCGCCGCGCCGCCCCGGACCATCTGGGGGACGCAGACGTGCGCGGCATCCTCGGCTCGTTCCTGTTCACGGGGGACGACGTCGACAAGCCGGCCGGCGTCCTGTCCGGCGGGGAGAAGACGAGGCTCGCGCTCGCCACGATCGTCGCCTCGAGCGCCAACGTCCTGCTCCTCGACGAACCGACGAACAACCTCGACCCTGCGAGTCGCCGGGAGATCCTCGGTGCCCTCAGGACATACAAGGGCGCGGTCGTCATGGTGAGCCACGACGAGGGGGCTGTCGAGGCACTCAATCCGGAGCGCGTTGTGCTCCTCCCAGATGGCGTCGAGGACCTCTGGAGTGCCGACTACCTGGACCTCATCACGCTCGCCTGAGCGCGGCGGCGAGGACTCCGAGGGCCCGGTCCAGCTCCGCGTCGGTCGCCCCGCCGAATCCGACAACGAGCCCTGAGACCTGATGGGTCCTCGCGTATTGGCTCAGCAGATTGAGCTCGAAGCCCGCCGCGCGCGCTGCGTCGCGGGCCCGCACCGCCTTCGGCTCGGGCAGGAGCCAAGCGGAATACATCCCGGCGATCGGCGCTGCGAGTTCTGCGTAGGGCGAGAGGGCGGCGATGACTCTGGCGGCCCTCTCGGCGTAGACGCGCCTCGCCGTCCTGACCGTGCGGTCGATCCAGCCGTCGCGCAGGAGCGTGAGGAGCGCCCGCTGGGAGGGCCAGGCCGCGCCGCTGTGCGTGGCTTCCCGTCGTCGGACGACGGCGTCGAGCAGGTGGGGTGGGGGGACGAGCCAGCCGACGCGCAGGGTCGGTACGACGGACTTCGCGGCAGTCCCGAGGTAGGCGACGCGATCCCGATCGAGTGCTGCGAGGGCCGGCACGGGCGCGACGTCGTAGCGGAACTCGGAGTCGTAGTCGTCTTCGACCACGATCGCGCCGTCCCTCCGTGCCGTCTCGAGCAGCGTCAGCCGGTCAGGGGCAGGCAGCACGCGGCCGAGCGGATGCTGGTGTGCTGGGGTCACGTAGGCGGCCACGACGCCGCTCAATCTGTCGATCGGGAGCGTTGCGGGCAGGTCGTGGACATCCCGACCTGCGCACCGGACCGTCTCGACGGCCGCACGGTAGCCGGGGTCCTCGATTCCGATGGCCCCGGGCGGGAGCTCCGGGAGGAGCTGGCGCAACCCGTCGGTCGTACCCGCCGTGATGATGATCTCGTCGGCGCTCACGCTCAGGCCGCGGGTCCGGGCGAGGCGCTCCGCGAGAGCCTCGCGGAGGTCGAGCAGCCCTCTCGGATCGTCATAGCCCCGCGGCGGCTCTGCTGTGGATACCTCGCGCCACGCCCGGCGCCAGCCGGCATCCTGCTTCGGGAACCCCCACGGCGTTCCCGCGTCGAGCCGGACGAGAAGGGCCTCGTGGCGTGGGCGGCCCTCGGCAGGCCTCCGGCGCGCTGACCCCGGGCGGACGTCCGAGATGAAGGTGCCCGACCCGTGCCGCGCCTCGGTCCAGCCCTCCGCAGCGAGCTGCTCGTAGGCCTTGTCTGCGACCGAGCGCGATGTCCCGAGCTCGGCGGCCAGTGCGCGGCTCGAGGGGAGCCGGTCGCCGGAGCCCAGTGTGCCGGCGAGGACTAGTTCGCGGACCTGAGCGGCGATCTGGGATGGGAGGGGGCTCTTGCCTGAGCGATCGAGGCTGATGGGAAGCGCGCGCACCTGGTCCCTCGGAAAGTGGTCTGTCGGATTGGTCTCAAAGTGGACCGTGCGTACAGTCCACCTAGATTCGAGGATAGAGCAATGGATTCACTCTCACCGACTCCGCGGACCACCATCACGCGAGGCCGCAATCGTGCAGTCGCCGACCGGGTGCGGCTCCACGCCTTCCTTCAGGAAGCCCTGCTCGCCCACCTCGGCGTCGTCGTCGGCGACCATCCGGTCGTGCTCCCGACCGCCTTCGGCGTTGACCTCGACGGCCCCGACGCCGGAGGAAGCCTCTATCTCCACGGGTCCGTGGCGGCGGGCTGGCTTGCGGGGGCGCTCGACCGGGACATCTGTGTGACCATCACAGAGCTCGATGGGCTCGTCGCGGGACGGAGCGCATTCCACCATTCGATGAACTACCGGAGCGCGGTCGTCATCGGTCGTGCCAGGCGCGTCGGGGATCCGGACGAACGCGACCGCGCGCTGGCCGCGATCGTCGATCACATGATCCCCGGCCGCTGGCTGACACTCCGTCCCAGCACGCGCAGGGAACTCGCGGCCACGGCCGTCCTGGCCGTGCCTCTGGCCGAGGCGTCCATGAAGGAGCGCGCGGGGGGACCGGTCGACGAACCCGACGACGTCGCCGCGGGCGTGTGGGGCGGCCACATTCCGTTGACCCTCGTCGCTGGCGCTCCGATCCCTGATGAGGACTGCGAAGGCCCGGTTCCGGCCGACGTGGCCGAACGTGCTGCTGCACTCCGCCCGGTCAGCGCACCGCGAGCGGCTCAGCGCCGGTGACCCTCGAAAGGTCTGCGTAGGTAATCGACAGCATGGAACGGTGGTCGCCCGCGCCGGCCCACAGAAGCGGGTACGCCTCGAGATGCACGTCGATCAGCGTACGGAGTGCCTTGGGATGCCCGACCGGCGCAACACCGCCCACGCGCTGCCCCGTATGGGCGAGGACGAACTCCGGCGAGGCTCGGCGGACCTTTTCGACGCCGAGTTGCCTGGCGACGAGCTTCGTGTCCACTCGGGCAGCCCCGCTCGCCAGGATGAGCAGTGGGCCGCCGTCGAGGTCGAAGACGAGGCTGTTGGCGATCGCCCCGAGGTCGCATCCCAGGGCCTGAGCGGCCGCGGAGGCGGTGGGGACGTCGTCGTCGAGGGTGCGGACCGTGTCCGGGAGGCCTGCAGCGAGCAGGGCTCGGCGGACGCGGTCGACGGCGGCCGGGTCGCTGTGCGGCTCGGCGGCCGTTGGGACGCCCGAGGTCACCGATACCCCTGAGCGTCGAGGATCGCGTCCTCTTCCTCCTCGGCTGTGGGGCGTCGCCGCTTCTTCGGGACGAACCGCGCGGCCCTTGCCGCAGCTGCGTCCGCGACCCGCTGGGCCTCGGCGTGGTCGCGGCCCTCCTCCTGCGCGGTGGAGGCCGCCTCCGCGGCCTCGGCCGCGGCGTCGATCGCCTTGTTGCGGGCGTGCTGCCGGGCAGCGTAGCCGAACCCGATGAACATCAGAACGCCGAACGCGAGCCACTGGAGCGCGTAGGAAAGATGGGTTCCGTCGTCCGGCTGCGGCATGGGCAGGGCCGTCGGCGTCGTGGCCGCGGCAGGCGACTCGCTGGCCATGAGGCCGTATGCCCCCGTCTGGATGGGGTAGTGGAGCTGGCTCGCGTACGTCGGCAGGTTGATCTCTGCAAGCTGGCCGGCGGGCGCCCCCCGGTTGAGGCTCGCCTCGCTCGGGAGGAGGCGCACGACGACGGTCACGTCGCCGGCGGGGGGCGCCGGGACGGTGTCCGGTTTGCCCTGCTCCTTGTTGCCGATCGGCAGCCAGCCGCGGTCGACGATGACGGTCTGCCCCGAATCGAGTCGCAGCGGGACGACTACTTCGTACCCGGGCTGGCCGTTGAGCGGCCTGTTGCGCACGACGCGCGTGTCGGCGACGTCGTACGCGCCGTGCAAGCTGACCTGCTGCCATTCGTGGTCAGAGCCGAGCTGCTTGAACTGGTCAGACACCTGGCTGAACGGCACGGGGGCCGCGTTGTAGTTCCTGTTGACGAGGTCGATGACCGCCTGGGTCTCTGCAAGCCGGGACATCTGCCAGCGGCTGAGGAACACGCACGCCACGGCGAACAGGATCGCGAGGCCGAGGTAGGTGAGCCACTGGCGGGAGAAGAGGAAGCGGTACACGTCAGCGATCCCCTCCATCGGTCGTCACGGTGGATTCCCGGTGCGGCAGCGTCTCGATCCACAGTGACCGCGTCTGGAGATAGTCTTCGAGCCAGCCGCGATGCTCGTCGCACGCCAGCCAGACCTTGCGCCGCTCAGGGGTGTGGATGCGGGGATTGTTCCAGAGCAGTTGCCATGCGGCGGGGGCACGACAGCCCTTGCGTGAGCACATCGCGACTTCCTGCGCGCCGACCGGCAGCATTCCCAGCAGGTTCACCCGTCCTTCTCCTCCTTGCCAGCGCTCTCGTTGTGAGAGCTCGGCGCCTTGTCGTCGTGGTCCGTCGCGCCGTCGTCTTCGGTTCCGTCGACCACCTCGCCGGGAAGGACGACGTTGTCCTCGGAGAGCCGCCCGTACCCCCCCTCCAGCTCGGCCAGCGGTGGGGCGTCGAGGAGGCCGTCGCTCGTGGTGTCCGCCTTGTCCTGGGCGTTCGCAATGACGACCGCGACCCACGGGAGGAAGACCGCTCCGGCGACCGCGATGAGCTTGAGCCACCCGTCGAGGAAGAAGAGCAGCACAATGCAGACGACACGGATGCCCATGGCCGTGGCATAGCGGACCATGCGTTTGTGCATGTCAACGCTGTGGGCTTCGGCCGCCGTCGTGATGCTGTGGACCTCCGGATCGTCGGAGGACCGCTCGTCCTCCGGTCCCTCACCGGTCCCGTCAGTCAATCTCTTCATCATTCTCCCAGTCGATCCATTGTCCCACTGGGCCACCGACCGGGCTAATCCGGCCCGTGATCGCGGGGCAGTTGACGCCCGGTAAGCGGCAGTGCGGCTCCGCGGCGGCTAGGATGCTCGACAGAGAACGGCAGTCGGACGCCGGGCGCCGGCCGCTTTCGTCCCACACGCTGCCGGATCACCGACCCCTCGAAGGAGCACCGTGAGCACGGAAGCCCACACCCCGCGCAGCGTCCTCGTGACCGGAGGAAACCGCGGCATCGGCCTGGCCATCGCAAAGGCCTTCGCCGCCATCGGCGACAAGGTCGCTGTGACCTACCGGACGCCGACTGAGCTCCCCGAGGGCATCCTCGGCGTCCAGGCCGACGTCACGGACGAGGCGTCGGTCGACCGCGCCTTCACCGAGGTGGAGGCCGCCCACGGGCCCGTCGAGGTGCTCGTCGCCAATGCCGGCATCACCAAGGACATGCTGCTCCTGCGGATGAGCGAGGACGACTTCACATCCGTGCTCGATACGAACCTCACCGGCGCGTTCCGGGTCGTCAAACGGGCGTCGAAGGGCATGATCCGGTTGCGGCGGGGCCGCGTCGTCCTGATCTCCTCCGTCTCCGGCCTGTACGGCGCGCCGGGCCAGATCAACTACTCGGCGTCGAAGGCGGGGCTCGTAGGCCTCGCACGGTCGTTCACCCGCGAACTCGGTTCGCGTGGCATCACGGCGAACGTCGTGGCGCCCGGCTTCATCAAGACGGACATGACGGCGGAGCTCCCCGAAGCGACGCAGAAGGAGTACCTCTCGCGCGTCCCTGCCGGACGGTTCGCCGACGCCGACGAGGTCGCACATGTGGTCCGCTGGATTGCGAGCGACGAGGCTGGCTACATCTCAGGCGCCGTGATCCCGGTCGACGGCGGCCTGGGCATGGGGCACTGAGGGACTGAATTCCACGCAGGAAGGAACGACATGACAGAGATGGGCACAGGGCACGGAGCGCAGCTCGCTGGCAAGACGGCGATCGTCACAGGATCGTCGCGGGGCATCGGGGCGTCGACCGCGAAGATCCTCGCAGGCGAGGGGGCCGCCGTCGTCATCAACTACCGGCAGAAGGCGCCGCGCGCCAACAAGATCGTGGCGGAGATCGAGGCTGCCGGCGGGCGCGCCGTCGCCGTGGGGGGCGACCTCACGGATTCAGACGACGTCGAGAAGCTCGCCCAGGCCGCGATCGACGAGTTCGGCTCGCTCGACATCCTCGTGCTGAACGCCTCCGGCGGGATGGAGAGCGGACTCGGCGAGGACTACGCGCTGCGGCTCAACCGCGACGCGCAGGTCGCGATGCTCAAGGCCGCGGCGGAGCGGATGAAGCCTGGCTCGCGGGTCGTCTTCGTCACGAGCCACCAGGCCCATTTCATCGACTCTGTCCCGACGATGGACGCCTATGAGCCCGTCGCACGGTCCAAGCATGCGGGCGAACTCGCGTTGCGCGAGCTCCTCCCGTGGCTCGAGGAGAAGGGCATCACGTTCGTCGTGGTCTCGGGTGACATGATCGAGGGCACCATCACGGCGACCCTGCTCGAGCGTGCGGCACCAGGCGCCATCGAATCCCGCCGCGAGGCCGCGGGAAAGCTCTACTCCGTCGACGAGTTCGCCGCGGAGGTCGCGAAGATGGTCACGGCCGACGTGCCGAACGGCCACACCGAGCTGGTCGGTGGGGCCGAGCACTTCACCGGCTGAGCCGCGCGAGCCGAGAAGCTGCAGGACGGGGCCCTTCAACGCTGGAAGCGTTGAAGGGCCCCGTCCGCTTCTTCAGAGCCCGGCGAAGTGCCTGACGACGTCGAGGTAGGGAAGGTCGACGGCGGCGTCGGCCGCCGCGCGCACGGCGGGTTTTGCATGGAACGCCACGCCGAGCCCCGCAGCCGCGAGCATGTCGAGGTCGTTGGCGCCGTCGCCTACCGCGATGCACGCCTCGAGCGGCACGCCACGTTCGGCGGCCCACACGCGGAGGCTGTGCTCCTTGACGGCCCTGTCGACGACCTCGCCCACGACCCGGCCGGTAAGCCGGCCGTCCGCAATCTCCAGCTCGTTCGCGCGCCAGAAGTCGAGGCCAAGCCGCTCGGCGAGCGGCGAGAGGATTTGATTGAAGCCCCCGGACACCACGGCGACGGCGTGCCCGGCAGCGTGGTACGCGGCGACGAGTTCCGCGGCACCGGGCGTCAGCAGCACCGCCTCGCGGACGCGGTCGATGACCTCGACCGGGAGCCCCTCCAAGGTGCGCACGCGGGCGTGGAGGCTTTGGGCGAAATCGAGTTCTCCCCGCATCGCCGCCTCCGTGACGGCCGCCACCTCGGCGCGCTTGCCCGCGTGCTCGGCGAGGAGTTCGATGACCTCCTGCTGGATGAGCGTGGAATCCACGTCCATGATGAGGAACTTGCGCTCGGCCTCCCGAACTCGTGCCGGGACGAGCGCGGCTTCCGCCTCGGCGAGCCCGGCGAGCGCCTCGCGCGCCTCCGCCACTCGGGAGGCGTCGAGCTCGACGGCGGCCGTCAGGACCTCGTAGCGTCCGTCGCCGGACGGCGCGAATCGTCCGACCGAGGCGCCGATCGGTGCCAGGAGCTCGACGGCGGCGCGTTCCGCCTGCGGCAGCAGGGTGCGGGCAGAGAGGATCAGGGCGAAGCGGGAGGGCATAGGCCAAATTCTATCGATTGCGACCGCGGTTCGCCGACGGCGGAAGTCTGCAATAGGGTCTACTTTCATGAGCGATGTACTCCAGCTTTCCGGCGTGAGCGTGGTCCGCGGCGCCAAGACGCTGCTCGACGGCGTCGACTGGAAGGTCCGCGAGGGCGAGCGCTGGGTAGTTCTGGGGCCCAACGGAGCGGGCAAGACCACCCTTCTCCAGCTTGCTGCCGCGCGGATGCACCCCACCCGCGGCACCGTGAAGATCCTCGACGAGACGCTCGGCAGGGTCGACGTCTTCGATCTCCGGCCGCGCATCGGCCTCGCCTCCGCGGCCCTCGCGAACCAGATTCCCGAGCACGAGAAGGTGCTGAACGTCGTGGTGACCGCCGCTTATGGCGTGACAGGCCGGTGGCGGGAGGCCTACGAGAAGGACGACGAGCGCCGCGCGTTCGCACTCCTCAACGAGTGGGGCATGGGCCCTCTCCTCGGCAGGGTCTTCGCGACGCTGAGCGAGGGCGAGCGGAAGCGCGTCCAGATCGCCCGCGCCCTCATGACCGACCCCGAACTGCTCCTGCTCGACGAGCCCGGCGCTGGGCTGGACCTCGGTGGCCGCGAGGAACTCGTCTACAAGCTCAGCGAGCTGGCCGAGGATGAATTCGCGCCGGCATTGGTGCTCGTCACGCACCACCTCGAAGAGGTGCCTCCCGGCTTCACCCATGCGCTGCTGCTGCGAGACGGGCGTGTCGTCGCCGAGGGCGAGATCGACGGCGTGCTGACAGAAGAGAACCTCAGCGAGACGTTCGGACTGCCGCTTGACGTGACTGCGAATGGCGGTCGCTACACCGCAGTCCGGCGGGCTACCGCCGGCGCGACCGTCTGACGTGAATATCTGGGGGGACCTCCTCGTCTTCGTCGCGGGCCTCTGGGCCGGCACGATCAACACCATTGTCGGCTCGGGTTCGCTCGTGACGTTCCCTGTCCTCGTCGCGCTGGGGTACCCGCCCGTCAACGCGATCATCTCGAACGCCATGGGCCTCGTCGCGGGCGGGTTCTCGGGAGCGTGGGGCTATCGGCGGGAGGCCGCGAGCGCCTGGCGCACGCTGCTGCGGCTCCTGCCCGTCTCGTTCGTCGGGGGCCTCCTCGGTGCGATCCTCCTGCTGCATCTGCCCGAGAGCGTGTTCGGCTACGTGGCTCCCGTGCTGGTCGTCATCGCGATCCTGCTCGTCATCTTCCAGCCCCGGCTCGCCGCGTGGGCGAGGCGGCGGCAGGCGCTCACCCACGTCACCCCTGAGCAGGCGGACCATCAGAAGCTGCCGATGATCCTCTACGTGCTCGTCTTCGTCATCGGCGTGTACGGCGGGTACTTCACGGCGGCGCAGGGCGTGCTGCTCATGGCGGTGCTGGGGATCTTCTTCCACGGCACGCTCCAGCAGTCCAACGCGATCAAGGTCATCCTGAGCCTCGTCGTGAACCTGATCGCCGCCGTCTCCTACCTGCTGCTCGCGTTCGACCGGATCAACTGGCTCGTCGTCCTGCTCATCGCGGTCGGATCGCTTCTGGGCGGCTTCCTGGGCGCAGGCATCGGGCGGCGGATGTCGCCGACCGTCCTCCGCGTCGTGATCGTGGTCCTCGGCGTCGTGGCGCTCATCAACCTGGTCGGGAAGCTCATCGCATGAGCGTCGTCCGCATCGAGGGCGCGGACGACCCGAGGGTGGCCGACTACACGAGCCTGACCGACGTGCACCTTCGGAAGGTCCGCGAACCGGCCGAAGGTCTCTACATCGCGGAGTCGTCTCGGGTGCTGCGGCGCGCATTGGCCGCCGGCCACGAGCCCCGTTCGTTCTTCCTCGCGGAGAAGTGGCTCGAGGGGCTCGCCGACGTGCTGGACGCTTTTCCCGACGTGCCGGCCTTCGTCGGACCGCCGGGACTGCTCGAGGAAATCACCGGCTTCCACCTCCATCGAGGGGCGATGGCGGCGATGCAACGTCCCGCGCCGGTTCCGGTCGAGGCGCTCCTCGCCGACGCGCGCACGGCCGCGGTGCTTGAGGACATCGTCACCGTGAAGCGGCGTTCGAGGATCGCGGTCTTGGAGAATCTTACGGACCATACGAACGTGGGTGCGGTCTTCCGCAGCGCGGCGGCAATCGGCGTCGACGCCGTCCTGGTCACACCCCAATGTGCTGACCCGCTCTACCGCCGCTCCATCCGCGTGTCGATGGGCACGGTGTTTCAGGTGCCCTGGACGCGGATCGAGTCGTGGCCTGGCGACGTCAAGCTGCTGAAGGCGGCAGGCTATGTCGTGGCCGGGATGACGCTGGGGGAGGGCGCGATCACGCTCGACGAGCTGGTTGCCGAGGGCCACGAGAATCTGGCCCTGGTCTTCGGCACCGAGGGCGACGGTCTGACCCCGGAGACGGACAGGGTGCTCGACCGGCGCGTCACGATCCCGATGATGAACGGCGTCGACTCGCTGAATGTCGCTGCCTCGTCTGCGGTCGCCTTCTACGCCACGAGGTAGCGATTCACCGGCGCCACTTCAGGGATCGGCAGGGCCCTCGCCGAACGCCTCCCATCCACTCGTCGCCCTCGGGCAGGCTGGAGGTGCCGCTCCTAGCGCTTCCTGGAGCGCTTGCCGCAGTTGTCTTGCCTGGTCGAGACGGAGTTCCCTTCGAGACCCCTGCCTGCGCGCGCGAGCGGGCGCATAAGCCGATCAAGCGTTTTGGCGAGGATTGGGTGCTGCCATGACGGTATAGGGCTGGAGGACTCTCGCCCAACCCGGAGGGGTGTGGTGTACGATCCGCAGCATCGTCGTCTGAGGACTACCGAGCTGGTCATTGAGGGTCAGGTTTGGGGGCAAGAGATGCGTCGAGGAACATCTGCTGCAATCTTGGCTGCGGCTTTGGCGCTGATGGCATCAGGCTGCTCTGCGTCCGGGGCTCCTCCCTCGCCGGCAGCTTCAAGCGCGGCGGCCTCACCGACTGCGACGTCCACCGGGGACTCTGACACGGGCTCCGTATCGCTTTCATCAACGAATGGCCATACGGCGACGATCGCATACAGCATGAGCGCTCCAGAGTTCTCGACGTCGAGTACCAACAATCCGCCCGGCTTCGCCAGCGTCACCTTCAAGCTGAACGCCACGGCGACCGTCACCAACACCACATCGGGCCAGCCCGACCCTGAATCGTACGTGTGGTCCCCCTTCGCGCTGTATCCCATCGGCTCGCCGGTCTGCACCATCGGCAAGGGGTTGCTCAACAACGCGCCTGCCAACCAAGCATCAGCGGTGTTGCCGGGGATGACGATGAGAGACGGTGGCGCGCCCACCTACTGCGCCTTGCAGCTGGCGAATCTGTCGTTCGGTCCCAGTCCCAGCAACGCGTCTCCCGCCCCGCTCGGACCGGGGGAGGCCAAGCCGATGGCAGCCGCGTCGTCGGCCTCGACGCCCGGCACCATCCCCCATGTGCCGGTCGCGTCGGTGAACCAGCTCGTTGCCGGACTGGCGCAGCCGGCGAAGGTCGTCTACCAGGTGACCCCGATGCTGGATGGCCCGCAGGAGCAGACACCTTCCGGGGAGAACTGCGCCGCGTACCTGTATCTGGTGCCCGGCCAAAACAACACCTCGAGCCCCTTCCTGATCTCTGTCCCTGCCAAGTACGCCGGCGTCTGCTCGAAATAGACGTTGGAGCAAGCAGCTCAGTCAGGCGATGGCGAACCTGCGGGCAGCTGATCTCTGTCCTCTGGACTGGGCGCTCCGGCAGGGCTGAACTGCCCCCGCACCGAGGAGGCAGACCCAACCGCAGCGCCTTCCGCTGGGCGTGCCCATGCTAGAATTCATGGCTGGTCCTCCAATCGGGAGGGCGTTCACACCTGGCCTCTGGCAAAATCCAGAGCCCTAGCAAAGGTCCCATTGTGAAGTCTGATATCCACCCGAAGTACGCGCCGGTCGTCTTCAACGACCTCGCCTCCGGCACCAAGTTCCTGACCCGCTCCACGGTCACCTCCGACAAGACGATCGAGTGGGAGGACGGCAACACCTACCCGGTCATCGACGTCGAAATCTCCTCCGAGTCGCACCCGTTCTACACGGGCAAGCAGCGCATCATGGACTCGGCAGGCCGCGTCGAGCGCTTCAACGCGCGTTTCAAGAGCTTCGGCAAGAAGGCCTGACACAGGTCCTTGCCGCACGAAGGCGCCGCCCAACGGGGCGGCGCCTTTCGTCTTTTCCTGCCCACGGTCGTCCCGCGGCCTGGTGCCCTCCGCCCCCGTCGGGGCGGGATTAGGCTTGTCGGGTGGCTGAATATCACGGCGAATACAAGGTGCCGGGCGGCAAGCTCGTCGTTGCCGACATCGCGGCGGACGACGGCGAGATCACCTGGGCGAGCATCAATGGGGATTTCTTCCTCGAGCCAGATGAGGCCCTCAACGACATCAACGAAGCGCTCGTCGGCCTTTCGACGGAGGCGCCGAACGCGGCGATCGCCGCGGCTGTGAATGAAGCGGTGGGCCCCTCCACCGTCATGTTCGGCTTTGACGCCGCCGCTGTCGCCGTGGCTGTGCGCCGTGCCCTCGGGCACGCCACCACGTGGGCGGACCACGACTGGGAGGTGATCCCGCCGACGGCGTTGCCGATCACCGAGCAGGTCGCGCTCGACGAAGTGCTCACTAGGGAAGTCGGGGAGGGGATGCGCAAACCCAGCCTCCGCTTCTGGGATTGGGACGAGCCCTCCGTGGTCATCGGGACGTTCCAGTCCTATCGCAATGAGGTTGATCCCGAAGGGGTGGCGCGCCACGGGATTACCGTGGTGCGGCGAGTGAGCGGGGGCGGCGCCATGTTCATGGAGGCCGGAAACTGCATCACGTATTCGCTCTACCTGCCGACATCTCTGGTGGATGGCCTCTCGTTCGCTGATTCCTATCCCTTCCTCGATGCCTGGGTCATGGAGGCGCTGGGCTCGGTCGGTGTGAAGGCGTTCTACAAGCCCCTCAACGACATCGCGACAGAGGAGGGCAAGATCGGCGGCGCGGCCCAGAAGAGGTTCGGGAACGGCGCGATGCTCCATCACGTCACCATGAGCTATGACATCGACGCCGCGAAGATGACGGAGGTCCTGCGCATCGGCCGGGAGAAGATCTCCGACAAGGGCATCGCGAGTGCGAGGAAGCGAGTCGATCCGCTCAAGCGCCAGACCGGCCTGGACCGTGGAGCCCTTCTCGATGCCATGATGGGGACTTTCGAGCGCCGTTACGGGGCCCGTCGGGCCGAGCTCTCTTCGGCGTCGCGCGAGGCGGCCCGTGAGCTCGCATCCTCCAAGTTCGGCACCCACAGCTGGCTTCATCGAGTCCCCTGAGCCCCGGCACCCGCGCGTCGCGGTCGGCGCCCCCGCCCTCCGCCGCCGCCCTCCGTCGCGCAGCCCCCCTCCGTTGCGCCGTCACCTCCGCAGGGTGTGCACCGTGCGGAGGTGACGGCGCAAGGGGATCAGGCCCGCTGGGACCGTGACTGGGCCACGAGCGCGCGGCGCAGATGGTCGCGCTGCTCGACGACGATGCGCCGCAGTGCTCGCGGCGCCTCCGCGTGGTCGGCGAGCCACGCGTCGGCGCGCCGCAGCACGCCGTCGTCCTCGGGCGCGGCGTCGGGGTCCAGATCGCTGCCCGGGAAGAGCCCGGACACGATCCGGCTCGCCATCTCGTTGGACCTCTCGGCCCACACCTTGCCCAGTGACGAGAAGTAGCGCTCCTGGAAGGGAAGGAGGAGCTCCGCAGACCCGAGGCCGAATCCCCCGATGGTCGCGCTGAGAAGCTCGTTGGAGAGGTCGTCGCGCTCGACGACGGCGCTCCAGGCTTCAGCCTTGGCGTCGGGCGTTGGGCGGGCCGCGAGGGCGAGGGCCCACCCCACCCGTCCCCGGGCGGTCGCGTCCCGCTCGAGCTCGGCTTCGAGCGCATGCTCGTCCGCTTCTCCCCGGGCGGCCAAGGCCTGCCACAGCGACCAGCGCAGCTCTGCGTCTGCCGCGATGCCCGGCACGGCGCCGTCGTCATCCAGGAGTGAGCGAACCAGAGCTAGCTGGCCGCCGCCGAACCGGCTGCCCCTCGCGAGTGCCCGCGCCCACGCAAGCTGTGGATCGGAGCCTGGATCGGCCTCCTTGAGGTGGCCGGCGACGCGAGCCAGATACTCCTCGCGGAGCGCGTCCCGTTCGCCGGCGCACGCATACCGCTCTATCGCGGTCCTTGCGTTGTCGAGCACGGTGAGAAGAACGCCGATGGTCGACTCGGACGGTCCGAACGCTGCGACGGCTCGCACATAGTCGCGAGCGGGGGCTCCGCCATCTCGTACCTCATGCCACAGCGCCGTCCAGCACAGGGCGCGGGCGAGCGGGTCCGCGATGTCGCCGAGGGACGCGCGGACTGTAGCCGACGACGTCGGGTCGAGACGGACCTTGGCGTACGTGAGGTCCTCGTCGTTGACGAGGATGAGATCAGGAGCAGGAAGCCCCGCCAATGCCGGCACCTCCGTCAGCTCGCCCGACGGTCCGCCGGCGATCTCGACGTCGACACCACGCGTGCGCTCGATCCTGCCGTCGACTCCCCGCGAATACAGACCCACGCGCAGCCGATGCGGTCGGGGCGCTGATATGCCGGTCACGGGGTCGAGTGCCGTCTGCCGCACGGCAAGCGCGGCGAGCCGGCCGCCGTCGTACTCGACCTCGGGTTCGAGCAGCGGGAGGCCAGCCGTTTGGAGCCAGGCAGCCGCCCACTCGTCCATCGGCCGACCGGACGCGCGGGCGAGCGCATCGAGGAGGTCCGACAGGGACGTGTTGCCGTAGGCGTGCTTCTCGAAGTACTCGCGGGCCGCTGCGAAAAAGGCGTCCTCGCCCACGTAGGCGACAAGCTGCTTGAGCACCGAGGCGCCCTTCGCATACGTGATCCCGTCGAAGTTCTGCTCGGCAGCCTCGAGATCCGGCACGTCGGCCACGATGGGGTGCGTCGTCGGGAGCTGATCCTGGACGTAGGCCCAAGCCTTGCGCCGGTTTGCGAAGTTCACCCACGAGGTCTCCCAGTCGGTCGCCCTCTCGACGCCGAGGGTCCCCATGTATTCGGCAAACGACTCCTTGAGCCAGAGATCGTCCCACCAGCGCATGGTCACCAGATCCCCGAACCACATATGGGCCATTTCGTGCAGAAGCGTGTTGGCACGGCCCTCGTACTGCGAATCTGCTGCCCGCGAAGCGAAGACGTAATGCTCCGTGAACGTCACGAGTCCCGGGTTCTCCATCGCGCCGAGGTTGTACTCCGGTACGAAGGCCTGTTCGTACTTGCCCCAGGGATAGGCCGGAGAGAAGACCGAATGGTAGAAGTCGAGCCCGCTTTTCGTCAGGGCGAAGATCCGGTCCGCGTCGAAGTGCTCGGCCAGTGAGGCACGGCAGTAGGCGGCGAGGGGGATGGTGAGCGGGGCCGTGCCGGCTCCCGACGGATCCGCGGCCGTTCCCGTCCAGCTGTCCTCTGCATAGTGATAGGGGCCCGCGAGGACGGCGGCGAGGTAGGTCGACATCGGAGGGGTGGGGCCGAAATCCCAGCGGGCGACGCCGAGGCTCGCGCCGTCGGCGTGGAGCTCGGCTCGGGTGACGGCTGGGCCGTTCGCGCTCACGACCCAAGGCGACGGCGCCAGGACCGTGAAGGCGATCGCGGCCTTGAGGTCGGGCTGCTCGAAGTTCGCGAAGTAGCGGCGGGCGTCGGCGGGCTCACACTGGGTGTACAGGTAGGTGCTGCCGTCGGCTGGGTCGACGAACCGGTGCAGCCCCTCGCCGCTCCTGCTGTACCGCGCGAGCGCTGTCACCTCGAGACGGTTCCGGCCCTCGAGGCCATCCAACCGGATCCGAGCGCCGTCGTACACGCTCGATTCGTCGAGCAGGCGGCCGTTAAGCACGACGCTTGTGACCGCTTCGCCGACGAAGTCCGCGAAGGTGCACGCGCCGGGGACCGCGCTGAAGTCGATCACGCTCGTCGTTTCGAAGGTGGTGCTGCCCGGATCCTCTGCGGCACGGAGGTCGAGGGTCACGTGGTAGGACTCGACGTTGATGAGTCGAGCGCGCTCGGCTGCTTCGTCGCGGCTCAGGTTCTCGTTCGACACGCCGCCATTCAACCACGCCTCGCCGACGAGCCAGGATGCGGCAATCCCGAAGACACGCCCGAAACAGCCGCCGCGACAACTGCCGAATATGCATGCGCCGCGAATTGGTGAAAAGCTGTCCCCTATGTCGGATCTCTTCGAGGACTACGCCGTCGCTGCGGCCCGGACGGGCGCATACGACGAGATGTTCGCCCCCGATCAGGTGGCACGCCCCACGTACCGCCAGCTCGAGGGAGCGCTCGCGAGCCTCGATCTCGCCGACGTGAGTTCGCGGGCCGATTCCATGGCACGAACGTTCCTCGACCGGGGGGTCACCTTCGACTACGCGGGGGAGGAGCGTCCGTTTCCGCTCGACATCGTCCCGCGGGTCATCTCCGCCGCGGAATGGAACGTCCTCGAGCGGGGGGTGGCGCAGCGGGTGCGCGCCCTCGAGGCGTTCCTCAACGACGTCTACAGCAAGATGTCCGTCGCGTCCGACGGGATCATGCCGCGCCGCATCATCACTTCCAGCAAGCACTTCCACCGGCAGGTGCACGGCTTCGAGCCCTCCGGGGGTGTGCGCGTGCACATCTCCGGCATCGACGTCGTCCGCGACGGCACCGGAACGTTCCGAGTTCTCGAGGACAACGTCCGGGTGCCGTCGGGGGTGAGCTACGTGCTCGAGAACCGGCGCGCCATGGCCAAGGGCCTTCCCGAGGCCTTCAGCCAGCAGCCGATCCGACCCGTCGAGGAGTATCCCCGGCGCTTGCTCTCCGCGCTGCGCCGGACCGCACCGGCGGGCGTCGACGAACCGACCGTCGTCGTCCTCACTCCCGGCGTCTTCAACTCGGCCTACTTCGAACACACGCTGCTGGCCGGGCTCATGGGTGTCGAACTCGTCGAGGGCCGGGACCTCATCTGCCGCGGCAACCGCGTCTACATGCGGACGACGGCGGGCGAGCAGCGGGTCGACGTCATCTACAAGCGGATCGACGACGACTTCCTTGATCCGCTGCAGTTCCGCTCCGACTCGATGCTCGGCTGCCCCGGCCTCGTGAACGCGGCCAGGGCGGGCGGCGTGACGATCGCGAACGCCGTCGGCAACGGGGTGGCAGACGACAAGCTCGTCTATTCGTACGTGCCCGACCTCATCCGCTACTACCTCGGGGAAGAGCCGATCATCGCGAACGTCGACACCTTCCGGCTCGAGGAGGACGCGGCACGTGAGGAGGTGCTCGACCGGCTCGAGGAACTCGTCGTGAAGCCCGTCGACGGGTCAGGCGGCAAGGGTCTCGTGATCGGTCCAGACGCGAGCCGGGAGGAGCTCGATGCACTCCGGCGGCGGCTCGTCGAGGACCCCCGCGGCTGGATTGCGCAGCCCGTGCTCCAGCTCAGCACGGTGCCCACGCTGAGCGGCAACAGGTTCGGTCCACGCCACGTGGACCTGCGTCCCTTCGCCGTGAACGACGGCGACGACGTGTGGGTCCTGCCCGGCGGGCTGACCCGGGTCGCGCTCAAGGAGGGCAGCCTCATCGTCAATTCGAGCCAGGGCGGCGGGTCGAAGGACACCTGGGTGCTTGCGGAATCCCGCAACGTGCCCATCGAGGCAGAGCCGAGGCACTCGATCAGCATCCGCGAACGAACCAGCGTCTGGCCCGTCGAGAGCAGCTGGCGGGATCGGCAGGCGGAACAGCAGCAGTGAGCCCGCGCCGTCGTCCGTCTGCCCCCGCCCGTACCGCGCCCGTCGTCGCCACCGCTCCCACCGCCCGAGGAGGCTTCCTTGCTCAGCCGCATCGCTGAATCCCTGTTCTGGATCGGGCGCTACGTCGAGCGCGCGGACGGGACGGCCCGAATCCTCGACGTCCACCTCGAGCGGCTCAATCACCTCCCTCCGGAAGACCAGCGCAGCGTGGCCCAGGACCTGCTCGGGGTGATGGGGTCCCGCCCGGACCACGACGAATTCGGGCTGCCGGAGCTCCTTCACGCCATCGCCTTCGACCGGACCCACGCGACGTCGATCGCGGGCTCCCTCGGCGCCGCGCGCGAGAACGCACGCCGGGCCCGTGAGACGGTGTCCTCGAGCCTGTGGGAATGCCTCAATACGACGTACTACGGACTGAGCCAGCACCGCAAGGACGTCGTAGGGACCTACCGCTTCTGCCACTGGGTGCTCGAGCGGACCGCGATGGTCGGCGGACTGACCGATACGACGATGAGCCACGACGAGAGCTGGCTCTTCCTGGTCCTCGGACGGTCCCTCGAACGAGCCGACATGACGGCGCGGATGCTCTCGACGCGCGAGGTGCACACGGCTGGCATGTCCTGGGTCAACATGCTGCGCTGTGCGGGCGCGTACGAGTCGTTCCTGCGGACCAGGCGTGCCGCCTTCGATGACCGGCATGCCGCGGAGTTCCTCCTCATGGACCGCCTGTTCCCGCGTTCGATCGTGTACGCGCTGCGCGACGCCGACGAAGCCCTCGCCAAACTCGATCCCTCGGATACCCGGCTCGGGCACATCAACGACGCACGGAGGATCGTGGGCCAAGCAAGGACATTCCTCGAGTTCCACCGGACCGACGACCTCATGGTCGAACTGCCCGAGCACATGGAACGGGTCCAGCGCGCCGTGGCCCAGGCGTCGGACGCGATCTCGCGGAAGTACTTCAATCGGGCTGACGAGCTGGCCTGGGTGGGAGAGGTTTCATGACCAGGCTGAGGATCGTCCACCGGACCGCCTACCGCTACAACCAGCGCGTCACGCTCAGCTACAACGAGGCACGCATGACGCCGCTCACCGAGCCGCAGCAAGTGGTCCTCGAATCGCAGGTCCGCGTTCTGCCGACCCAGGCGGCCGTGAGCACGTACCGCGACTACTGGGGAACGCGCGTGACGGCGTTCGACATGCAGTTGCCGCACGAATACCTCGAGGTGACGTCGACGACGACGGTCGAAGTGCATCGCGTCGAGCGGGCACCGGCGGAGGGATCGATTGTGCCGTGGGAGCGGTTGAGGAGCCCTGAGATCCAGGACCAGTTCAGCGACTGGCTCCCGCAGTCGCGGTTGTCTGGGCCCGGCGCCGAAGTGCTAGGGCGCGTGCCGCTGCTCGCTGAAGGACTGGATCCGAATGCGGCGGCCCACGCCGTGTTCGAGTGGCTGAGGGGCGAGATGCGCTACATGCCAGGCTCGACCGGCGTCACGACGGACGCAGAGCAGGCGTGGAACCAGCGGCAGGGCGTGTGCCAGGATCTCGCGCATCTCGCGATCGGCTCGCTGCGCAGCTTGGGCATCCCCGCGCGGTACATATCGGGCTATCTGCACCCGCGCTCGTCCGCCGAGGTCGGAGAGGTCGTCGCGGGTCAGTCCCACGCCTGGCTCGAGTGGTGGGACGGCGACTGGCGCAGCTGGGATCCGACCAACCACAAGCCGGCAGGAGACTTCCACGTGACGGTGGCCCGGGGCCGGGACTACCGGGACGTGCCCCCGCTCAAGGGGATCCTCTCCGGGGGCGGCGGATCGCATCTCGACGTGTCCGTGGAGATCGCTCGCCTCGCCTGACGTTTCGGGAGCCGCGAAGCCGCGGCCCCCGAAGGCCCCTTCTGGTATCTCCAGCCTCCAGCCTCTATCGGAAGACCGATCGCTTGGCGATCATGACCGTGGAGCCCCTCGGCTCCTCGACCAGCCGTCTTCCCAAGAGGCGCCACGCATCAGGAGGTTCCACCATGAAGGCACTCGTCTACCACGCTCCCGGCCAGAAGGCCTGGGAGGACGTACCTAATCCGGCCATCCAGGATGCGACGGATGCGATCGTGAAGATCGAGACGACCACGATCTGCGGCACGGACCTGCACATCCTCAAGGGCGATGTCCCAGCCGTGACTGACGGAAGGATTCTCGGCCACGAGGGCGTCGGGGTCGTCACCGAGGTCGGCTCGGAATGCACCAAGGTCAAGGCGGGTGACCGAGTCATCGTTTCGTGCATCAGCAAGTGCATGCGGTGTGACTTCTGCCGCTCCGGCCTGACCTCGCACTGCCAGACCCTCGGCGGGATCGGCTGGATCTTCGGCCACCTCATCGACGGGACCCAAGCGGAGTACGTCCGGGTGCCGTTCGCGGACAATGGTCTCATCTCCCTCCC